>JBAYTT010000233.1:0-5834 GCA_041675485.1 Pelobacteraceae bacterium
GCCAGGGTGATGACAAGCCAAGGGCCAATTGAAAAAGTTCGGTATCTCTCATAGTGAGTCTTTGTGTAGCATTTTCAAGCATCAATCATCAAAAGGTTACCCACTTGCGGTAATGACGGGCCGTAAAAAATGACTACTGGATAGGGCACATAGCTTAGCTGGTAGAGCAGCCGACTCTTAATCGGCAGGTCGTTGGTTCGACCCCAACTGTGCCCACCAAAAAAATATAAGGGGTTAGCCAAAAGCTGACCTCTTTTTTTATTTTTTCGATGATCCGTCCCTTCGTCATTGAAAAATCACGTTCGTTTAGAAGCCTTTGCCTGGAATTGGAATTATGACCAAACTCCCCATTGACGACATTCTTCCCCTTCTCCTCGAATCAGTTCGTAGAAATCAGAACGTCATTCTTCATGCCCCACCCGGGGCGGGCAAGACCACCCGCGTTCCGTTGGCTCTGCTCGACATCATTCCTCCCGAAGCCGGACTCATTCTCATGCTTGAACCGCGGCGGATCGCCACGGTGTCGGCGTCACGCTGGATGGCGGGCTGTCTCGGTGAAGAGGTCGGACAGACGGTCGGCTACTCCATCCGCTTCGACAGCTGCATTTCAAAAGCAACCCGGATCGAGGTTGTTACCGAGGGGATTCTGACACGCCGGATTCAGGGTGATCCTGGGCTTGATGGAGTGGCGCTGGTCATTTTCGACGAGTTTCATGAACGGAGCATCCATGCTGATCTTGGCCTGGCTCTTTGCCGAGAAGTTCAGCAACTGCGCCCCGATCTCAAAATCATGGTCATGTCGGCGACACTTGACGTCCAGCCTCTTTCCCTTTTGCTTGACAATGCTCCCGTTATCAGTTCGGAAGGGCGCTCGTTTGACGTTGAAATGAGATACCTTGAAGATAAGGGAAATGTGCGACTTTCAGAGAGGATGGCGGCTACGGTTATGCGGGCGCTGAATGAAACTGAAGGGGATATTCTGGCGTTTTTGCCCGGCTCCGGAGAAATCCGTGCCTGTGCCGCCCGCTTGGGCGAATCGGGTGTCGTTCATCCAAAAGCCATGGTCTGTCAACTGTACGGTGACCTGCCTGTTGCCGAGCAGCAGAAAGTAATCCAGGCCGGGTCACACCGCAAAGTGGTATTGGCCACCAGTATTGCCGAAACCAGTTTGACCATCGAGGGCGTTCGAACCGTTATTGATTGCGGCGTGTCGCGGCGCTTGCACTATGATCCGGGTAACGGCCTGAATCGGCTGGTGACCGTTCGCGAATCGCGCTCTTCGGCGGAGCAGCGGTCAGGAAGGGCAGGGCGCACCGCTCCCGGCGTCTGCTATCGTCTGTACAGTCAGCATACCCTTCATGCCATGGCTCCGCACACGCCGCCAGAGATCAGCGTCACTGACCTGTCGCAGCTGCTGCTGGAACTGGCTGCCTGGGGTGTCACCGATCCGTTGCAGCTCGGCTGGCTGGATGCGCCGCCTGCTGCGGCACAGGAATCGGCACGCCGCTTGCTCTTCGATCTGGATCTTTTTGACGACGCAGGAAGGATCACGAATCTGGGCCGGGAAGTTGTACGGATGCCCCTTCATCCGCGGCTCGGCCGCCTCCTGCTTCGCTCCCGGGAGCTCCACTGCTCCGGTTTGGGGTGTCAGGTCGCGGCGCTTCTTTCCGAGCGGGATATTTTTCGCTCCGGTGCCGGCAGTGCTCTGCCTCAGATTAGCCGTTCGGATATAACCGATCGATTGGAAGCTTTGAGAAACTGGCGAATATCGGGAAGTAACGATCGCAGGATGGATGCTTCGGCAGCAAAAAACGTGGAGCGGGTTGCTCGCCAGTTGGAAAGGTCACTGGTCATTCCCAAAGCGGAAGAAAAGTATGATTGCGATGATGACCGGATTTCCCGGCTGCTGTTGGTGGCGTATCCGGATCGTCTGGCCCGCAGAAGGGCGTCAGGCGGTGGGTATCTGCTTTCCGGCGGGCGCGGAGCGCGGATTTCCGAGCGGAGCGCGGTCAAAGCTGCCGAGTATATCGTTGCCCCGGCACTTGATGCCGGAAGTCAGGCTGAAGCGATCATTCATCTTGCCGCTGAAATTGATGAGGCCGTTATTCGAGAAGAGCGCTCGGGGCATATTCTGCGTGAAACGGTAGTTAACTGGGATGATCGGGAACAGCGCGTGGTTGCCCGGCGCGTGGAACGACTGGGGAGTATTTCGCTTGCCGTTGAAACGGTTGTCCCGACAGCAGCTCAGGCAGTACCCGCCGTGGTCGCTGCGGTGCGTGCCTCCGGATTGTCGCTCTTGGCAATGACTGAAGCGGTTCGCCAGCTGCAAGGGCGGCTGATGCTGGTTCATGCCGCCTTTCCGGAGCGCGATTGGCCGGATGTTTCGGATGCTGCGCTGAGCGATACGCTTGAACTGTGGCTGGCTCCCCGTCTTGACGGGGTTAATTCCGCCAAAAAAATTGCTCAACTGGACATTGCCGACATACTTAGGCAGAGACTGGATTACCGGCAGCAGCGTGAACTGGACGAACTGGCACCAACGCATCTGTCTGTCCCGAGCGGTTCGCGGATCAGGATCGATTATGCCGGAGAAATTCCGGTTCTGGCGGTGAAACTTCAGGAGCTGTTCGGGCTGGCAGCCGGGCCGACAGTGTGCGGCGGCAGGGTTTCGGTGCTGTTGCATCTTCTTTCGCCCGCCGGTCGGCCGATACAGGTGACCCGTGATTTACGGGGATTTTGGGATGGTTCGTATCAGCAGGTAAAAAAGGAGCTCAAGGGGCGCTACCCCAAACACCCCTGGCCCGATGATCCATGGAGTGCGGTACCGACCCGCAGGCTGAAGCCGAGAGGGAGTTAGTCTCCTGATGGAAAACGGTCAGATCTGGGAATGACAGCCGCTGCATTCGACGGGGCCGGCTTTGTTTTCACTGTGACATCCGGTACAGGTAGCGTGTGCCCATTGTTCGCCAAACTGGGCTATCGGGCCTGGATCTTTGTCGCCGTGGCACTCCGTGCATCCTCCCAGCGTTGACTGGTGCTGTTTGTGAGGAAAAACGATCGATGAATCCTTGCCGAATGTGATCACATTGGCAGCCTGGAGCGGTGCGGTCAGTAATAAACAGAAAATGAAACCGGTGAATATTGTAGACATGCGGCTCTCCTGTGTAGTGGCATCCAGTATTCATTAAAGCAGGAGTAATGCCAAAATAACAACGGAGCGACCTGGTGATCGCTCCATGACGGGACGTAGATGCTATGGATATTGTGTAAAGCGGGCTAGCGGGCGATCCGGAATGTCATTGCCTTGATCTGGTCGGCGTTGTCCTGAATGATTCCTCTCTCCGGATTGGCCGCAAGGTGCCGCAATATGGCGAAAACCATCTCCGCTTCCTCCGGCTTTCCGAGCATTTCTGCAATTGCCCCCGCTGTCAAACTTCGCTGTTCCTGCTGCAATAGTTCCACAACTGATTTCTGGAGGGTTATTACGGTACCGGCCGCTTTTTTGCCGGCTTCCACACCCGGTTGGTGGTAGGCATTGATGTTGATCAGGCTGGCATAGAATCCGACACTCCGTTCGAACAGCGCGATCAGGACGCCGACCGTATAGGCATCGACCTGATTGATGGTGAGAGTCATCGATTCGCGGCCATTGTCATAGAGCGCGGCGCGTGTGCCCTGGAAAAATCCGAACAGGAAATCTCCGCTGGTGATTCCATCTTCAACAAATAACGAGCTTCCCTCCCGATCTTTCAACACCTCGATAAACGTGACAAAAAAGTTTGCCACACCTTCGCGCAACTGCTGTACATAGGCGTGCTGATCGGTAGATCCCTTGTTGCCGTACACAGATAGTCCCTGATTAACCACTGCACCATCACGGTTCAGTTCCTTGCCGATCGATTCCATGATCAGCTGCTGCAGATAGCGGGAAAAGAGCAGCAACCGGTCCTTGTAGGGGAGCATGACCAGGTCCTTGCTGCCGCAACCATCCGTGGCGTAGTGCCACATCAGGGACATGATTGCCGCCGGATTGAACATCGTATCCGGATTTCTCGTTACAATGTCGCAGGCTTTGGCGCCTTCCAGCAACTTCTTGATGTCTATCCCCTGCAGTGCAGCTGGCAGAAGCCCGACCGCTGAAGTGACTGACGTTCTTCCACCGACCCAGTCCCACATCGGGAAGCGCTCCAGCCACCCTTCAGCCCGGGCCACTCTGTCCAGTTCGCTTCCGGCACCGGTAACTGCTACGGCATGCTGGGAAAAATCGAGTCCGGCATGCAGATAAGCCGCCCTGGCTTCCAGCATCCCGTTGCGGGTTTCTTTGGTGGAGCCGCTTTTTGATATGACGACAATCAGCGTTTGCGAAATGGACGCTCCCAATTCTGCAAACACCTTGTCAAAGCCGTCCGGGTCTGTGTTGTCCAGAAAATATGCTTTCATCCGATCGGAGGAAGAGGTCAGGGCGTCGGCCACAAACTGAGGCCCCAATGCAGAGCCACCGATGCCGATTACCAGAACGTTTTTGAAAGGTGAGCCGTTTTGGGCTGATATTATACCGTCATGGATTTTCGAGCAGAATGCCGTGATCTGATTTATGGCAGTTTCGATCTCCTGCTGAATATCGTTCGAAGGGGACAGGGGAGGGTTTCTCAGCCAGTAATGTCCAACCATGCGTCCTTCATCACGGTTGGCCACAGCTCCTTCTTCCAAATCCCGCATTTCAGAGAATGCACCCTGCATTGCCGGTTCCATCAAAGCAAAATAACTGTCGGAAAATTTCATACGGCTGATATCGAGGGTAAGTCCGATTTCCGGGCAGGGGCAGAGATGCTTCTGATAACGATTCCAAAGGGTAGTATTATTTCCCATAATTCCTCCCGAGCTGCAGATACACAAAAGGCGGAGAATTCTCCGCCTTTTGTGTCAGTGTCTGTTCCGATCTACTTTTTGATATTGTAGAATACGTCGTGCCCTTTGAACAGGGACGTGCTGTCGAGTTCGTCTTCGATCCGCAGGAGTTGGTTGTACTTGGCAACCCGGTCGGTGCGGCAGAGCGATCCGGTTTTGATCTGACCGGAGTTGACCGCTACAGCCAGGTCGGCCAGTGTCGTATCTTCGGTTTCACCGGAGCGGTGCGAGATAACCGTTGTGTAACCGGCCCGTTTGGCCATTTCGATCGCCTCCAGGGTTTCGGTCAGCGTGCCGATCTGATTCAATTTAATCAGGATCGAGTTGGCAATCCCCTTCTGGATTCCCTCTTTCAGAATCTTCGGATTGGTGACGAACAGGTCATCGCCGACGATCTGAATCCGTTTGCCGAGTCGCTCGGTCAACAGCTTCCAACCGTCCCAGTCGTTTTCAGCCATGCCGTCTTCGATGGAGATGATCGGGTATTTGTTGACCAGATTCTCATAAAAATCAACCATATCCTTGGGGGTCTTTACTTTCTGGGTTTCATTTTCAAGTGTATATTTACCATCCTTGAACAGCTCGGAAGAGGCGACGTCCAGAGCCAGTAGCACGTCTTCTCCCGGCTTGTACCCGGCCTTTACGATTGCTTCCATGATGACTTCCAGCGCTTCTTCGTTTGACTTCAGGTTGGGAGCAAAGCCGCCTTCATCGCCAACGGCGGTGTTGTACCCCTTGCCTTTCAGGACGCCCTTCAGAGCATGGAAAATCTCTGCACCCATGCGAAGTGCTTCCTTGAAGCTCCCGGCGCCTGCCGGCATGATCATGAATTCCTGGATATCGACGTTGTTGTCGGCGTGAGCGCCACCATTGATGATGTTCATCATCGGCAACGGCAGTTCGCGGGCGTTGGCTCCGCCGATGTA
>JBAYTT010000234.1:0-5767 GCA_041675485.1 Pelobacteraceae bacterium
CGGGCAGCCTCAAGCACATTTGTGCCCTCGGGGACGTCAACCGTTATGGAGTCGATAATCAACGTCGGCATATGTTACTCGATCCTGTCCGGGACCTTGCGCCCCCCTATCCAGTCGGCGATGACTTGGACAACTTTTCCTTCCATTCCGAAGAAACCATGAGCGCTCAGGTTGTCGCAGGGAGCCGAACGGGGGTAGGCGCCACCATTGATTTCGGTAAAATCAACTGAGGTGGTGACACTCAGGGTGGTCTGTGTTCTTCTCGCTTCTTCAAAAGAACTTACCCGGCAGGCATCGTCGCGATGATGAACCATCAGAACCGGAAGGCGCAGTTGTTCAAGCGGCAGCCAGCTCAAGAAATTGTCATATTCCAGCGCCGAGGTGAGAATAATCCCTTTCAGGTGGCTGTCTTTAAGGCGCGTGCCGAGAAATGCCGCTGAAAGCGTACCGCGACTGTTGCCGATCAGGAAAATCCGCTCATACCCCAGCATTTCCAGATAGTTCGCCAGTGAAGCAATGTCTTCAGCATGTTCCGGTGACTCGCGAAAACCGGTACTCATTCCGGTCGGATGATCGGAAGGCGGGGCAACGGTAAAAGCCGAAAAGCCGTTCTCGATAAAGTCGTCTGCGCTCCGCACCAGAAAATTCCAGCCGCTGACGACTCCATTGTCTGTCATTTTGAACGTCCCTGCACCGTTCCCTCCCGGAAATAAAATCAGAGCATCATGCCGGCCGGTATTTTCGGGAGTCATTACGAGAAAGTCCATGGTAACACCCGGCCGGGTCGGAATTGTGCGGATCTCTGTGAGGGCAAACGAGGTGGTTGTCAGAGCCAGCAGGAAAATGATTGTACGAAATACAAGAAACATCAGCTGGAGTGAGCTCCTTTGAACGGACAGCGCCGGGCAGTGACATGCTCCCGCAGTTCGTCCTCGAAATGGTTCAGAAGTCCGTCTATCGGCCCCATGGCGCCAGGAGCCAGTGCGCAGAAAGAATAATTCAGCAGTTGGACATGCTCCCGCAGGATATCGATGTGGTGTGCTTCGCCCCGTCCCGTTTCAATCAGTTCCAGGGTATGGCGCACGAAGGGAAGTCCTTCACGACAAGGGGTACACCAGCCACATGATTCCCGGGCAAAGAAGCGGATCAGATTGAGCGTGGCCGCCACCATGCAGATCGTCTGGTCGAAGACGATAATGCCGCCTGTGCCGAGACGGGAACCCGCTTTTGCCAGCGGGTCGAAATCCATCGGTACGTCCCGATGCATTCCGGTTAAGTATGGTGTTGAGGCTCCACCAGGAATGCAGGCCTTAAAGCTGCTGCCGGGGCGCATCCCGCCACTGGGGCCGTCGATGATTTCGCCAAGGGTCATCCCGAGCGGGAGCTCAAAACAGTCGTGATTGGCTACATGGCCGCTGATGCAGAAAAGCTTGGTACCGGCAGCTTCGGGATTCGCGGCAGTGCTTTTCCACCAGAGCGGTCCTCCGGTGATGATGGCAGGAATGTTGGCAAGGGTTTCTACGTTATTGACGACGGTCGGTTGTCCCCACAACCCTTTAATTGCCGGAAAGGGGGGCTTCACACGTGGATTGGCGCGTTTGCCCTCCAGAGCGCTGATCAGGGCGGTTTCCTCCCCGCAGATATAGCGTCCGGCTGACTGATGTACGTCGAGTTTCAAGTTGAAGCCGCTCCCCAGAATGTTGTCTCCCAGGAAGCCGGAAACGTTGGCCGCATAGATCGAGTTCCGCAGGTTTTCAGCGGCCTGTTCATAGCCATGCCGCACAAAAATGAAAGCATGCTGAACTCCGAGGGCGTAACAGGCAAGAGCCATTCCCTCAACCAGCAGGTGGGGGTTGCGTTCCAGCAGTACCCGGTCTTTATAGGTACCCGGTTCCATCTCGTCGCAGTTGCAGATCAGATAGCGGGGGCCCGGCAGGTCTCGCGGAACAAACGACCATTTTTTCCCGGTCGGGAAGCCGGCGCCGCCACGACCCCGGAGTCCGGAATCGATCACACTCTGCTGAACCTCAGCCGGAGTCATATTTCCGAGTGCGTGTGCAAGTGCCTCAAAACCGCCAACGGAACGGTACTCGTCAAATGAAAGGCACTGCCCGGGGAGGGTATGTTTGAGCAGGATCTGTTCCATGGATTATGTGCGGTCCGAGAGAGCCGTGGTACTCCGCCTGGCGGAGCCGGTTGCGTATCAATGATTGTGCACCATGCTGTAGCGCTGCACCATACCACTCCGGAAAGATACAGACAAGTGGTCGTTTTACCGGGTCTTCCGTAAGGAGGTCACAATTTCCGAGACTGTTTGCGGAGTCATGCGTCCATATTGCTTTTCGCCGATCATCATGCAGGGGGCTTCGCCGCAGTTGCCGAGACAGGAACAGGGGAGCAGGGTGATAAAGCCGTCAGCAGTGGTCGAACCCGGTTCGATTCTCAGGAGGTGCGCCAGCGATTCCAGCAGCGTTTCACCTCCCGAAGTCCAACATGAGATCGAATCGCAGACATGTACAACGTGCCGCCCGACAGGCCGACGATAGATCATTTCATAGAACGTGGCCATTTCTTCGACCTGAAGCGTTGACAAGCCGAGTAATTGCGCAGCCTCTTCAAGAGCTTCGTCGGTAAGCCATCCGTAATGGCGCTGCAGTTCCTTCATGATGTCGACAGCCGCTTCACGATTGGTGGCAGCATCTGCAACACGTTGTTCAAGGCTTGATTTGAGGGCTTTGGGTATCATGGGTTGGTATTATAAATGCTTTGGCGCGAGTGGCAAGGGGAAAGAAAAGCGGAGCAGTGCCGACAAACTATACCCATTACAGAAACCGTGCGAATACCTGGTTTGAAAGCAGCATCCCTCTTTGGGTCAGGGCAAGCACATTCCCGCTTTCATAGAGAAGACCAAGCCGGCTTAGATCGGCTACCACAGGGCCGTACACTGATTCAAGTGACCTGCCGAACTCACGTTCGAAGGCGTTGAGACTCACCCCATCCGATAGGCGCAACCCCAAAAACAGATGTTCCTCCATGGCATCTTGCTGCGTCAGTACCTGTTCGTCGATCCGGGTTGGCCGGCCGGATGTCACCGCTGTACGGTAATCCTCCAGAGTGGCGGGATTGCTGAAACGTACGCCATGTCCCTCCCGAAAAAATGAATGTGCTGCAACACCAAGACCCAGATAGCCGTCTCGCCTCCAATAGCCGCTGTTATGCTGTGACCGGTAACCGGGGCGGGCGTAGTTGGCTATCTCATAATGTTCAAAACCGGCTTCAGTCAACAACCGGTCCGCCAATTCAAACATGTCCGCCGAAAGGTCGTCATCTACCAATTCGGAGCTGTTTGCGGGGTATATCCGCGCAAAAGCGGTGCCTTCTTCCACCGTCAGTCCATAGATGGAAATATGCTCCGGGCAAAGTCTGGCCGCGTGTTGCAGTTCTGTTTGCCACTGCTTGAGACTTTGGCCGGGAAGGGAGTGAATCAAATCGATGCTGATAGTATCGAACCCGGCTTTGCGGGCATCCTGGAATGCGAGAAGCGATTGTTCCGCCGTATGAATGCGCCCCAGGGAATCCAGGAAACTGTTGTCAAAAGATTGGATTCCCAGAGAAATCCGGTTTATGCCGGAGTCTCGGAACGCTTTCAGGGTACTCTGGTCAATGGTGCCCGGGTTTGCTTCCAGGGTTATTTCCGCATCGGCTGAAATGTCGGTTTGATCGGAGATTTCCTCTAGCAGCCTGGTTAGTTGGTGCGGTTGCAGCAGCGAAGGGGTGCCGCCGCCGAAATAGATCGAACTGATCTGCCGGGCAACAGGGGCGGAGTGCTGCAATTCACGTATGAGAAGGGAAGGGTACTCAATCAGCTCGTTTGCAAGGGGAGTGCTGGAGACGAAGGCGCAGTAGTGACATTTTTTTACGCAGAACGGCACGTGAATATAGAGTCGATTGAACATGTTACTTCCTGTTTTTTTTGAGTGCCGAGTGTACTGAGATATGATAGTATTACCGACAGAGTTGGTAAATACAAAAAAGGGGAATTCATGAAAAAGAACCTTATACTGTCACTTTCTTGCGCAATAGCACTCAGCTCGGCAACAACACTGCTGGCCATGCCAGACAAAGCGGCGTCGCCCGCAACTGAAAAAACAGCTCAAGGAGGCGAACCCCTCTCCGGAAAAGTCATTCAGACTATGGATAGCGGCGGATACACCTATGTGTTTATCCAGAAGAAAAACGGGGAAAAGGTCTGGGTCGCCGCTCCGTCAACTCCGGTAACAACCGGTTCCCAGATCGCTTTCAAGGGTGGCATGGAGATGGTCAACTTTGAAAGCAAGAGCCTTAAGCGTAAATTCGACAAGATTATCTTTGCCGATGGGGTGTTATCAGCTGGTGCTGCCAAGAGTGTCCCGGCGGCCTCAACAGATAAAGGCGTAACTGCCTCAGGAGGTAGCAAGGCGGCGGCTTCGGCCAAGGTTGCAAAAATATCCGTGGCCAAGGCAACCGGCGCTAATGCCTATACCGTTCAGGAAATCTATGCAAACAGCGCCAAACTCAATAACAAGAAGGTTGTTGTCAGAGGCAAGGTTGTCAAGGTATCCGCGGGTATCATGGGTAAAAACTGGATTCATATTCAGGATGGCACAGGAACCCAGGCTAAAAAGAACCATAACCTTGTCTGCACTTCTCAAGATATGGCTGATGTTGGTGACGTTGTGACGGTAAGAGGAGTTCTTGCCAAAGACAAGGATTTTGGCGGCGGATACAAGTACAGTGCAATCGTCGAAGAGTCTGCAATTAAAAAATAAGCAATAAAGCAGATGCGAGCAGTCAGAGCCCTTCGTTAATTCCACGAGGGGCTTTTTTTTCTGGCGGTTGAAAACCGGGTGGCAACCTGCTACAGTGCGGCATGTCCGATCCGGTACAAGCACATTACCAGAGCTATCCTTACCCACGCTATCCGCTGATTGCCTCGGTACAACGCTGCGACATGTATGCTCTTAATCTGCACGCCCTCTGGTCCCGCTTTAACGGGACCCTCCTTCCCGATGATGCGAAAAGAATCCTCATTGCCGGGTGTGGCACCTTTTCTCCGTACCCATGGGCGGTCGCCAATCCGGGCATACCGATTACCGCTCTGGATCTGTCGGAACGAAGCCTGCGCCGGGCACGCTGGCACTGCCTCCTGCACGGGCGAAGAAATGTCGTCTATCGTTGTGGTGATCTGTCGGATCTGGGTGCCATGGATGGGAAATTCGGCCTGATAGATTCTTTCGGTGTGCTCCATCATCTGGCGGAACCGTTGGCAGGTTTAAAAACGTTGGAAAGATGTCTCATGCCGGGCGGCATTCTGAGACTTATGCTCTACAGCCGCTATGCCCGTCGTGAAGAGGAGTCTATTCGCCGCGCATTCAGGCTGCTCAGCATAGACACTCCCCGCAGCGCCCGCAGCCTTCTTGGCAAAGCAGTCGCAGGATCACGACTGGCTCACTACCTGGCGGCCTCTGATGAAGCGGCAACAGTTTCCGGCCTTGCCGATGCCCTGCTACACCCGCGAGTACACACCTATAGAATTGACGACCTGATAGAGATGATCGCTCAAACCGGCCTTGAACTGCTACTGTTTGCTCATCCGGGGGCACGGGAAGATCCGGTCGAGGAAATTGAACGTCTCAAATTACTTGAAAAGGACCGGCTGTCACCCGGCAACTTCGTTTTCTATCTCGGCAAGAGCATCAAACACTTTGAAAACAGCCGCAGAGACAGC
>JBAYTT010000235.1:0-5716 GCA_041675485.1 Pelobacteraceae bacterium
CCGATCGGCACCCAGGCGATCAGATTGCTGAGCAGGACCAGGGCCAACACGACAAAGCCCCCCTCGACAACCCCGGAGCGGGGAGTGCGGCCGCCACTGGTGATGTTGACCAGGGTCGGCCCCATGGTTCCGGCCCCCGGGATCCCGCCGGCAAAGAACGACGCCAGGTTGCCGAGTCCCTGGCCGATCAGTTCGCGGTTCGAATTATGGCGGCTGTGAGTCAACGCGTCCAGCCCCACACAGGTTTTGAGCGTATCGATCGAGAGCAGCACGGAAAGCGTCAGCGCAGGCACCAGGATCCGGTTCAGGGATGCAATGTCAATATGCACCATGGAGTGCGCCCGGCCACTCACCGCATCGAGGAAAGAACCTGAAGCCTGCAGCGGCCCGATAATAAGCGGGTTGCCGTGCAGCTCAAGCAAACCGGGGGAAAACGGAACCAGCATAAAATAGGCGACAATCCCGGCCAACAGCCCAAGGATGACGGCAGGTATCTTTTTCGTGGCCAGCGGCGCCACGGCCATAACAGCCATGGTGATGACTCCGACCACCAGCCCCTGCCATTTCCACAGTCCGGGCGACATCACGCCCTGGACAAGCGGAGTCCCCTTGGGGAACCCCAGCAGCTTCGGAAGCTGACCGATGGCAATCAGCAACCCAACCCCGGAGAGATAGCCGCTTACCACCTGATAGGGAATGAATTTTATCAGCCGGCCGCCACCAACGATGCCGTACAGGGTTTGAAACAGTGCCGACAACAGCACGGTCAGCGCCATCATCGGCATGATAGCCGCCGGTTCGAGCCTGGCACCACCTTCTCCGGACAGCAATCCCGCTATCAATGCGGTCAGGATGGCAGCCGCCGGCGCACAGGGGGCCGATATCAAGCCATTGGTCCGGCCACAGAGCGGGGCCACAATCCCGAGTGCGGCGGCCCCCAGCAGTCCGGCCATTGCCCCCTGTCCAGCGTATTCCTGTCCCAGCGATGTATAGACCAGGATACCGAAGGCAACCGATGAGGGAAGAGCCACCAGCATGGCGGCCAGTCCACCCCATATGTCGTCAACCCACGACAGCGGCTCCCGACTCGTATGTTCGTTTGTGTTATTCATACATAAATGGGCCCGGAAGGTTAGTGGATAAGGATGCTGCGTATGTTGATCATAACGCGTAACCAACGGGATACGTGGCAAGAATACCACCAGGCAGGGAAGTGTCAATCAGTGGGCATTTGAACAAAAAAGGGGAGGTCTGCCGGCGTCACAGCAGCAGGAATTGGACGCGCAATCCAAATCTATACGGAGTGCGGCACCAGTTCCAGTACGGCAATTTCCGGGTAGCAGTTGAACCTGATCGGCAGGAACGTCCAGCCGATGCCACGGGAAATGAACATAGGAAAACCCCGCAATGACGCGGTAATGCCGCCGACATAGTTTTTGTTCAGAACCGGATTGTAGAGCGGAGGCATAAAGGGAACTCGTACCTGGCCGCCATGCGTGTGTCCCGCCAGCATCAGGTCGATGCGCCGCTTGAAGACGGTGTCGGCTGTGTCGGGGTTATGGGCGAGTACTACCCGGCAATCCGGGTCAGGTATCTGTTCCAGCACAGGATCGAGGTTGCGGTGATCCGTTATGAAATCGCCTGCTCCGGCAAACCAGAGAGCCTGACCGCTCCGTTCGATCCGGACGGCCTTGTGCCGTAAATTCTGGCCACTTTTTTTGAGCCACAAGTCGGATCGTTCCGTGTCGGTCCAATGGTCATGATTACCCAGTACAGACCAGACACCACAGGGCGCGGTCAGTTGCGAAAGCACCTGCCATACGGCATCAACTTTTTCGCGTGCGCTGGTAACATACACATAATCGCCGGTACAGGCGATCAGGTCAGGCTTCAGATTGTTAGCGCGCTCCACAATGCCCTTTATAAATGAGAGCGACGTCAGTCGCCCGTAATGAATATCGGAGAGATGAACAATCCTGAACCCGGAGAACGCTGCGGGAAGGTTTGGAACGGCAATCCGGTACTCGTTGGTCAAAACGGTCAACCGCTCGATGAAAACAGGATAGCTCGCCACCAGGCCGATTGAACCGAGCTGGCATGCCGTTTTGAGAAACTGACGACGGGAGATATTCAGTGACGTTGTTGTTACTGTATTCATACGTTTTTCCTCACCCCGGTTCTACCACAAATTGATCGCGATGTGACTGATTTTCCTCCGCAACATCCCGTCTCATACTTTTTGAGTTCAGTCAGCATATCCCCGGCTTGAGATTATTATTACCGGTGCTATAATTTTCAAAAAGAGCAGAACTTCAATGGTAAGGAGGATGTCATGTCAGTCAAAATGCTGGTTCCGTCGATTGAAATGCGGCTGCAATCGCTGTTGGAGATCAACCGCAGACAGGATGAGAGCGATGCCGCCCGGGGCAAGCTACACCCGACCATTACCGTTTCCCGTGAATTCGGCTGCGAAGCGTACCCCATGACCGTGTGCCTCAAGGAAATAATGGAGAAAAATACCGGTCAGCCGTGGGCTATCATGGACAAGGCGTTGCTGGAGGAAGTGGCGAAACATAACCAGTTGTCAGAAGAACTTGTGAAGAGACTGGGAGAGAAGAAAAGCCGCATTATGGATGATGTCCTGGCAACATTTTCGCCGCACTGGAAGAGCGACAACGATCACTTCCGGATGTTGTGCAAATATGTTTTTTCGCTGGCGGAAAAAGGCAACTCCATCATTGTCGGGCGGGGCAGCGGCATCGTCACGCAGCAGCTCAAAAACTGCTACCACTTCCGCATCTACGCATCTCATGCCTTCAAAGTGGCGTCCATCGCGAGGCGGCTCAATATTTCCAGGGACGAGGCCGAGGATGTCGTCGAAAAGAATCAGAAGCAGCGCAATGCCTTCATCCACGACTACTTCAACCTGGATCCCCGCGACCTGCGTTTTTATCACCTGGTGTTCAACAACGACAAGAACAGCCCGGAGCGGATCGCACAGATGATCGCGGAGTATGTGACCACAGGCTAAGGTGCTGCAACATCAGATACATTAGAGGGAGCGTTGCGTTTCGAACCGGCAGAGGAGAAGCGTACTACCGGTCACTTGCCGAAGGCGACCAGCAACCGGGGCAGGAGTTGCGGCGCATTTGATTTTATGGCACCACCCATAAAGTCCATGATTCCGGGGCGGTACCCCTCGTTCCAGATTCTGTTAAACATCGCGGCAGTTGTTTTGCAGACGCAATCCGCATCTTCAACCGTCTTACCATCCTCAATGAGGCAGCTGTCTGCGTCCAGAGTCACTGTTTTCCTGACATCATCAACAGAAAAATAAAATGTCGTCGGTTCATTGAATACACCCTTCTTGAAATTTTCCTGGAATTTTCCGAAAATATCTTCCTGCATCTGTTTTCTCCATGTTTTTATAGTATCAAAATTCACTGAAGGCGGAGCCGAGGCCCCGCCTTCAGTGTTACAGCATGTCACGGACCTGCTTAGTAACCGAATATTTTCAGCACTGGCGGCAATAAAATTTCACCTGCCAGGCCAGGTATGGCTTTGGTAGTTGTTTTGGGAAGTGCGGCACCAGAAACTGTTGGATCGACAACTATTCCCAGTTTCAGGAAGTACACCATCTGCCTCTGTGCTAATCCGGTGGCAACGGGAGAATTTGTTGGATCCAGCAGGAACCCGTGGCTAACGCCCGCCTGGTCAAACTGGAAATACCCTTCAGTCGGTGCAGTCGCCGTAGCCAAAGCAGCTGCAAAGTCCACCTTGGGCGTCGGAGCACCGGTTGCTGCATCCAGGGAGTACATAAAAGTGGCAGGGATGCGGGGAGAAGCGCTCCCGTTATATCCGAGCTGCTTGAAACCGGGGGCTACCGCTGCTCCGGTCGCACCCAACACTCCGCGTCCGCCCAAGGCATTACCGAAGTAGCGGGTATTGGCATTTGGAATAACCATATCGCCACCTGTTGCCTCCTGAATGGCAATTCGGCCTGAGAGACGTGACGGAAGGCCGCTTGCAAGCGGATTAGTCATAGTTGCCGGATCAACAGAATCAACAACACACTGTGTTACCTGGAAGAAATTGTTGTAGGTAGGTGTTCCGGCAGAAATTCCCTTTGCTGCTAACCCGGCGTTGATACTTGGACTGAATGCCGGGCTGTCCATCAGCAGATAAGCAAGGCGACCGCCGGGAACACTCAGGAAGCCCTTCATGTCACTGTTCAAACTATCCTGCGTGTAAGGATAGCCTGTTATTGACAGGGTAGCATTACCGGCCAAATAGTATGCACCTACGATCGATCCAAGACTGATACTGACATATTTAATATCAACAGCAGGGCTAGGAATAATTCCCTGGGCCGCAAAGCCGCCTGTTCTCATGACCAGTTCGAGTCGGTTCAGGTTAAATGCTGCCTGCTGGATATTGGAACGCGTTGCCAATGGTGCTCCAACAGCCATGAAATCCTGACCCCATACAGCTCCGGTTGTATGAGTTGGGACGGCCAATCCGCCATGTAGAGGAAGATCGATTGCTACAACCGTATAACCTGCGGATGTAAGCGTTCCTGCAACAGCCACTACCTGCTCTTTCTGCCCGGTTATCCCATGCTGGAAGATAACTGCCTTCCCATTCGGGGTAGTTGGAGTAATAAGCACAAACGGAACGGTGGACGGCTTATGATAAAAACCGGTCAAGGCACCTGTCGCACTGCGAAAAGGCTGTACGACTCCTGCTGCGGGATTGTAAGCACCGGGAGCAGCAAGTTCCATTGTTGAAGCATTTGCTTTCGCTACAACCGGATCGATTGAGAGTTCTGCACTGTTGATTGTGCCGGTTACTACTGAATTGACCGTATCCGGAGCAGCTCCAGCTCTTGCTGCAGTCCAATATGCAGCCGGAGTCAGCCCAGCCGGAGTAGTCACGGCAACCGTATTTAAATTCATTGCCGCATCTGTAGGGTTATACCAGGTTTTACCAGTCAGACCGCCCATGGTTGCTCCGGCAGCAAAGGCGCGCAGAGCGCTTTCAACCGGCATCATGGTCCCGATTGCATCCTTCGAGACAAATCCTGCGCCGGTAGTGATGAAGCGCCCCAGGAGAGCAATGTCATTGCGGCTTGTGATTTTAGTGGTGGCTGAGGCAGCTATCATGTCGTCCATGACCTTTGCATAACCGGATAATTTGATATTAGCTCCACTCATCACGTTGGCACGGACCGCTTCCAGCGCCGCAAACGGGCCAACAAGTTCAAATTTGGATTTAAGCAAATCAAAATAAGTCGAGCTTATGACCGGTTTACCACTGGCGGAGTCAAGCACCCTGTTGGAAACGACATAAAGATAGCGTGTTCCTGGAGAGAGAGGAAATTTAGGAAAGAGGAATAAATCCGTACTTCCGGCAGTGTACTTGATATCAAGCATGGCAGAAATATCCGTGAACCCAAGCGGACTGTTTTCTGTGCCGGCACTGTCCGGTGTCAACTGAAACAGTTTTACATTTGCCGAGGTTACCGTTGCAGCATCTACCGGGCTTGAAAACCTGATATAGATTGGGGCATTCAGACCAGCGACAGCATTTGTAGAGCCAACCTCATATTTGTTGATATATGAAAGAGCTTCTGGCGGTGTCATCGGAGTGTTGGCCGGCCTGGCTACGACGCTCCCTGTCGCATCAACATACTGAGTCAGTGGATCTTTAGCAGTAG
>JBAYTT010000236.1:0-5713 GCA_041675485.1 Pelobacteraceae bacterium
CCTGCCTCCCCTCATTCTTTGCTTCCTCCTTGGCGCGGCGGATGCGCTGGATGCAGAAGGTACATTTTTCCATTACCCCCCGGGAGCGGACCGTGATGTCAGGTGAAAGTTGGTTATCCAGCGGCTTCGGCCACTCGTGCTGGTAGAAATTGAACACACGCACCGCGTAGGGGCAGTTGTTGCCGCAGTAGCGCGTGCCGACGCAGCGGTTATAAACCTGGCCGTTCAAACCGTCAGGATTGTGATAGCTGGCGTAAACCGGGCAGACCGGTTCGCAGGGGGCATCGTGGCAGTGCTGGCACATGACCGGCAGAAAGCGCACCCTGACATCAGGATACTCCCCAACCCAGTAGCGCTCGATGCGCAGCCACTGCATGCCGCGCCCCTCGGCAATTTCCTTTTTATCGCAGAGCCCCACGTTGTTCTCGGCCTGGCAGGCGACCACGCAGGCGCCGCACCCGGTGCAGCGGTCCAGATCGATCACCATCCCCCATTTGTACGGACTGGTCAGTTTTTCCATAAATTTATGATCCTTATGGCTGTAATCACCCAGGTCAATCAGACCAGAACCTGACCACCCCTACCCCCTCCTTAGCAAGGAGGGGGACTTACATGCTCCCCTCCTTGCTAAGGAGGGGCGGGGGGTGGTTAATCATATCCCGACCAGATCGCTCCGGTAGCTTCCCTGCGGATGTCCTGCCGGCACCAGGTCGCCCTTCCAGGAGATACGGGCCACCCGTACCCTTGTAGCATTCCAGGCCTGTTCGCTCCCCTCCGGCAGGACCAGCAGCTCCAGGGGATTTACCCCCCTCCCGGCGGCATAGCGCCCTGCGCCCTTATGTCCCTGTCCCAGCGGAATGGCCACCAGGTCGGGCCGTATGCCGGGATAGATCACCGCCGGCAGCCGTAGCGTACTCCGTGAAGAAGTTACTTCCACCAGGTCGCCATGGCTGATACCCAAACCGGCGGCGGTGGCGGGATTGATCTCGACCCAGCTACCCCAGACCACCGTACTCATGGGATCGGGGAGCTGCTGCAGCCAGGGGAGGGGGGCGCCTCGGCCATCATGGAATGCTGTGGATGCATACACCTGCAGATGCAGGGGAAATTGCATTTCATCACCGGCAAACGCGGGGAGATCAGGAGCGGGAAACGCGGCTGCGAGGGCCCAGCGATATACCGTGGCCGCTTTCGTGCCCGCATCGAACTGCCCGCCTCGCCGAAGCAGCTCAACCCACTGCGTATCAAAATCTCCGCCTCGTGTGCTGGCAAACCGCTTGCGGACGGTTCCCCTTACCAGCTCTCGGCTGGATTTCCAGGGCAGTGCCGCAGCGACTCCTCCCCCCAGCTCTGAAGCAGCTGCCAGGAGAAGATCGCCGAACTGGCGGGTGTCATGAAGCGGCGTCACCACCGGCTGGATCAGCCCGTACACCATCTGCCGGGATCCACTCTGCGGGATCACGTCCCCCCAACTCTCCAGGACGGCATGATCGGGCAGGATGAGGTCAGCCTGGAGGGCGGTATCGTCCAGCAGCGTGGCAAAGCTGACAACGAAGGGCACCTTGTCCAGCGCGCCCTGGAAGCCGGTGGCAGGAGGTATGGCGTGCCGTGGATCGCCCTTGATCAGTGCCACCGCTATCCCTCCGGCATTCATGGTCCTGACCAGTGCCGCCAGGTCGCCAAAGGAGCTGTCGGGTCCACCTGAAGCACCGGCCGGGTAGACCCCGCCGGGACGGTTAAGATTACCCGCCACCAGGTTCAGCAGCTGTACGGCGCGGACCGATTCCTGGCCGTTCGTCTGGAAGGCGAGCCCATCTCCGGCCATGGCCAGGGACGGACGAGTCGTGGCAAACTCCCGGGCAACCTCGGCGATAGACTCTTTTGAAAGACCAGTCAACCCGGCCACGTGCGGCAGTTCGTGGCTCTTCAGGCGGCCAAGCAGGATTTCCGGTTTGAGACCGTGGGCAGCCAGCGCCGCATTGTCGTGGAGTGCTTCCGCCAAGATCAGGCGGACCATGCCAAGCGCCAGCGCCCCCTCGCTTCCCGGACGGGCGGGCATCCAGCGATCGGCCGAAGCCGCGGTCAAGGACAAGCGACCGCCGACATAGGTAAAATGCCCGCGCACCGTGTCCCGCTCCTGACGCATGCGGCCAAAGGCATTACCGTACTGGACCGGAGAGAGATGACTCTCCACGAAATCGGCGCCAAAACTGAGCAGGTAGCGGGTCTCGGCCAGATCGTAGAAGGGAAGGCCCGGTTGTCCGAAGCTTGTGCGGGTAGCACGGCGCAGCCAGTCCGGAGCCAGCAGTTCATAGGAGAGGAGATGCGGCGAACCGAAGGAACGCATAAAGCCGCCAGCCAGCGCAGCCATGGAGCCGGAAAGTTGCGGCGTCAGCATGGCCAGACTGTTCGTGGTCCGCCCTCGCTGTAATTCCTTGAGTTTGACGGTGAGAAGGCCGAGCGCCTCTGCCCAGGTTATTTTTTGAAACTCTCCCGAGCCACGGGAACCGGTACGTTTGAGCGGTTGCCCAATCCGGTCAGGATGATAGAGTTCCTGCAGGATTGCCTGGCCACGGGCGCAAAGCTTGCCACGGTTGACCGGGTGCGCGGGGTTGCCTTCGATCTTTTTGGCCCGTCCTTCCGACACCCGCACCACAATGCCGCACCCGGCCGGACAGAAGGTGCAGGAACTGGCGTAATAGGTGGCTCTGCCGGGCGTTATTCCTTCGTCCGGTGGAATCAGGCAGGGGATCAGCTTCTCGTTTTTCGACTGGCACCCCGCCAACAGTGCACTGGCGGCTGTCATCCCGCTGAGCTGTAAAAACGTTCTCCGTTTCATTCAGGGCTCCGTAACCCAGGTACAGTGGATAAGTGTGAGTAACTGCCTCACGTATTAAATGTGACAGGTCCAGCAATCGATGCTGGCCCTGTGCAGCCGGTGGCATCCCAGACACCACCCCATCTTGAGGGTGGCTGTGCGGCTGACGCGCTCCATTCCGGCTACCTGGCCGTGGCAGACGGAACATTCGATCCCGGCGCGAACGTGCATCATATGGGGAAAATAGACATGGTCCGGCAGGCTGTTGACCCTGACCCAGGGAACAGGCTCCTTCGTCTCCCAATAGTGCATCACCTTCTTGATCTCAGGCGATTCAGGTGCGATGTAGAGGTGGCATGCTCTGCATTCCATTACCGACGGAATGCCTGCCAACAGCGATTTGTCAACAGAGCGATGGCAGTAACGGCACGGAATGGCGTTGCTTCCCGCGTGCACCGCGTGACTGAAGGCTATGGGCTGGACCGGAGAATGCTCCCGAAAGTCCAGCGGCAGGATGTACAGCAAAACCAGAGCGCCACACAATGCGGCGCCACTGCAGACCACCACCAAGATAAACCATGTTTTTTTCATATCGATTCCAGGTGGTTCGAAATATTGGTTGCTCAAAAGCAGTGAAGTCGATTATGGCAATGCAGAGATCCTGCCAAAGCTGTTTTCTGAAAAAGCCTGTGCCATCGGCATGTTACAGGCGTCAAAACACAAGAAACATGTGCCAGGTCGTGCAACAATAATTGCAATAGTACTGTTTGAACAATGATCTGTGGGGCTCAGGCACTTGCGAAGCTATCAAGGTAAATATTTGTTGCAGGTGACATGTTTATTGCGGATATTCGGGAATAAACTGAGTGGAAGGTGCAGCCGCTGAGAAGGTAAGAGTGATGAGCCGGTTATCGATCAATATTCGGCTGCAGGAAGAGAGTCATGCTCTCAAGCTCCAACGCTGCAAGGTTGCCCAGCGCAGGCTGATCAGGGAAAACGCAGCCATTGTCGAGCATAATCTTGTCACTGGTCAGCGATGCTTCGAGCAGGGCCCGTCTGATCGTCGTGTGCCCGCAGATCAGACGTCTTCCGCCGATCCGTTTCCGATCGACAAACTGAGAGCGTGTCCAGAGCATTGCTTCGGTATCCTCAAAAGGGTCCGGGGTATCGAAATTGAGGCCGGCATGGACGAGGACAAAGTCGTCCAACAGGATGTAGAGCGGGAGTGAATCAAGCAAATCGCGATAGCGCGAAGGGATACCACGCGGGCCGTCGGCCCGGAAGCTGGCCAGCGTGGCCAGACCGCCGTTGGCAGCCCACAGTGCCTGGTAGTACGGGTCATCAGCGGAGCGCAGGAACATGTCTTCGTGATTGCCGCGAATACCATCGACATGAACGCAGCCTTCCCGGAGATCGAAGATGAAGTCCAACACCCCCTTGCTGTCAGGCCCCCTGTCGATCAGGTCTCCCAGCAGGTAGATCCGATCGGGAGCAGAAACGTGAAGTATCTCGTTGACCAGTCGCCGCAACGTTGCGGCACAGCCATGAATGTCACCGATGACGAATGTTCTGAAAGACATGGGCATTACACCATAACCATCTGCCGGCACTCACACTGAAAAGCCTCTTGCGAGGCAGATGGATCGCACATGTGCAACAAAAAAAGGGGAGGTTCGCACGTCCCTCCCCTTTCTCTTCAATAACCACAATTATCAATGATCCGGTTCAAACGGAACCGGCTCACAAACGCTATCCTTGCTATGGGCTTTGGCGCCGCATCTGGCACAACTGAACTCGGCTTCCGCGGTCAGTTTACCGAGCAGCGCGGCGTCGGTCACCGCACAGACTTTTGAGTGTTCACCCGTCATGGCATACACCCCCTTTTTCGAGAAACATATACTGCCTTGCTGATATTATACTACTCGTTTCCCGCCAAAATGACCATATGATGCAGCTGCCGCAGTCAAAAAAAACGCCCCGACCGGAATTATCCGGTGGGACGTCAGTAATGATTATAAGGCCGGTGATCAGACCTGAACGACTTCCACAACGCCCGGAATCTGTGCCTTCATGGCACGTTCGATCCCCATCTTGAGGGTCATGGTGGACATCGGGCAGCTGCCGCAAGCGCCTTTCAGACGTACCTTGACAATTCCATCATCCGTAACTTCAACCAGCTCGACATCGCCGCCATCAGCCTGCAGACCTGGGCGTACCTGCTCAAGAACCTTCAATACTTCTTCTTTCATCTGTTAATCTCCTTTTGTATGTGGTGTTGCTCATCAGACTTTCATTGCTGCTTCGGCAGTCCCGGTTCGGTCAGATGTTCCGGCTGCATGATCTCATCCAACTCCGCCTCCGCCATCAGCTTCTGCTCCAATACGATTTCCCGGATACTTCTACCGCTGTATACCGATTCCTTGGCAATGGCCGCCGAGGCGTTGTAGCCGATATACGGGGCCAGCACCGTCACCAGACCAAGCGATTCATCCAGATAGCGCCGGCAGCGAGCTTCATTGGCCTCAATTCCATTTATACAGGATTCGGTAAATTTCTGCACGCAATTCTTGAGTATTTCCATGGAAAATGTCAGATTCCAGGAGATCAGCGGCATCATCACATTCAGCTCCAGCTGCCCCGCCTGAGTCGCCAGCATGATCGTCTGGTCGCACCCGATCACCTGAAAGCAGACCATGTTGGTCATTTCAGCCATCGAGGGGTTGATCTTGCCCGGCATGATCGATGAGCCGGGCTGGATTGCGGGGAGGCGGATTTCATCCAGTCCGGTACGGGGCCCTGAAGCGAGCAGGCGCAGGTCGTTGGCGATCCGTCCAAGGTTGACGGCGGTACGCCGCAGCGCCGACGACAGGGCCAGAAAGGGGTCCAGTTTCGGCA
>JBAYTT010000237.1:0-5598 GCA_041675485.1 Pelobacteraceae bacterium
ACTGCTTGCCGCTGCGGTGGCCGATCGCCGCTGCACGCTGGAAAGCGGCCGGGAGGAATTGTGTCGGCTGGTTGCCGATGTTCTGGCGGAACGTGGCGGGGCAGATGGCCGGGCGGCGTGAACTTGATCGGCGGCTGCATGCCCTGGGTGATATCGGCTCGATCCTGGGTGTCATGAAAAACCTGGCCTTGATGGAGACCGGCAAACTCTCGCGCATCCTTAATGCCCAGGGGGAGATGACCGCAAGCCTGGAGGAGACCGCCGCCGGATTTCTGATGTTTCATCCCCAACCACGTCCGGCTGTTGACGAAACAATCGAGGTACTATTGCTGATTGGTTCACAGCGTGGATTTTGCGGAGATTACAACGATCTGATCATCGTCGCGCTGCCGCAATCGGAAGAGGGGCGGACCAAGGCGCTGCGCATCGCGGTCGGCGCCAAGCTTGCCGGACGGCTGCTGTCCGATGTGCAGCTTGACGGCGCTCACGCGATGGAAGAAATCGGACAGGTTATCCGAGGTGTGATGGATGCGCTACATGTCCTGCTGGTCCGCGCCGATGGCGGCCATTCCCTGCAACTGTCGGCACTTCACCACGACCCGGATAGCGGGGTTGTTGTTGTGCGGCAGTTAGCCCCCTTGATCGTTAAAGCAGCGCCAACGAAAAGCAGTCCCATCTTCCCGCCGCATCTGACGTTATCACCGCCGGTATTCTTCGCCCAATTGGCCGAACAGCATCTGCTGGCGGCTCTTACCGAAGTATTTCACCGTTCCCTCATGGCCGAGAGCCGTTTCCGGCTGGGGCACATCGAGGGCGCCTCGCGCCGCATGGAGCGGCGGATCACCGAGCTGAAAAGAAAACAAACCCTTGCCCGGCAAGAGGAGATCATCGAGGAGATCGAGGCGATTCTTGCCGGTGCGGGGCTGGATGAGGGATGAGGAAAAGGTGGGTTGACCAACTCATCCAGTCAATATCTTCATTTGTTGTTTCGCTGCTAAAAAGAACTTGACGATATATTCAAAAGTAAATATCATGCGAATAAGTATTCACATGGAGCGGTGATGATACAGAAAAAAAGCACACGGGTACGCAAGGAAGAAATTGTCCAGGCCGCTCTGGAGGTTGTCGGCGGCAAGGGGGTGCGGGCTCTTACCATTGCCGCTATCGCTGCAACTGCCGGGATGAGCGAGGCTAATATTTATCGGCATTTTGGCGGCAAGGAGGAGATCTTCTCCGCTCTTGCCGACTTTATCGGTAGTTCGGTCATGGGCAAGGCGGCAACCATCGCCGCCGGAAGCCGCAAGCCGCTGGAGAAGCTGGAGACGATTTTTTTCTCCCACATTGCAATTATTGCCGAACATCCGGGAATCCCGCGCTTCGTCTTTTCCGAAGACGTGCTCCTCGGGCATCCGATTCTGGCAAAGACCCTGAATGCGCGGATTGGTAACTATATGGAGACAATTGCGGGAGTCATTGACGCGGGAATCCATGAAGGAGAACTGAAACAGGGGATTTCCCCCCGGGAGACCGCCCTGACTCTGTTGGGGATGATCCAGTTTACCGCGCTGCGCTGCACAGTCGGCGGCCATGCCTGCGATATTGACGCCGAGGCTAAAAAACTCTGGATCAATTTTCTCACTCTGGTTCGTTGATTTTTTTTACCCTGTATGCGAGCAATTGTTCACATACTATTCAAGTATAACTATATTGGTGATTCGTTATGAAACTGTTTCTGCTCACTCTGGTAGCATGTTTTGCACTTGCTCAGCCGCTGTATGCTGCGCCAGCCCTGACTCTCGATGAGGCGTTGGAGTTGGCGCTGATCAACCATCCCCAGGTGATTGAAGCGGTGGAGAATCAGCGCGGGGCCGAGGCGCGAAGCGGCCAGTCACGGGCCGGTTATTATCCTCAGGTCACCATCGCCGCTGACTGGAACAGGGGGCGCTCGTTCATTGCCGCCCAGGAAAGTATCAGAACGACTGAGGCGAACAGTGCCGCCGTGTACCTGAAACAAACCATCTACGACTTCGGCCGCACGGCGGGCACGGTTGACACGTTCCGCGCTCAGCGTGAAGCCGCCGATCATGCCCTTGCCGTAACCCGGCAGGATGTAATTCTTCGGGTCAAGAGCGCCTTCTACCTGCTCCTGGCAGCGGAAAAACAGGTTGCCGCCGTTGCCGATACCGTCACTGCGCGGAGCGAGGTGCTCCGGCAGGCGCAGGAGTTCTTCAGCCAGGGGATACGGGCAAAGGTTGATGTGGCGAGGGCGGAGTCGAACTTTTATGCGGCGAAAACCGCCCTGATCCGTGCCGAAAACAACCGCGACATCGCCCGGTTGGAGCTTGCCGGTGCCATGGGGGTTGCCACTCTGGGGGAACGTATTCCGGTCGAGCCTGCTCCGGTTACCGCGAATCTGCCGGATCGTGACCATGCTCTGCGGGATGCGACTGCCAACCGCGGAGAGCTGCAGCAACTGATTGCGCAAAAAACGGCAGCGTCGGCCACCGTGAAAACAGCAAAAAGCAGCTATCTGCCGCTTCTCACCGCTACGGCAAATGCCGGCTATGCCGACCGCGACATACCGCCATCCGGTAATGTCTGGGGGGTAGGGGTGAATCTGACGGTGCCGCTGTTTTCAGGATTTTCCTCGGTTGAGCAGGTGCGTGAAGCAACGGCCGCTTTCAATGCCGTGGAAGCCCGCCAGAGCAATCTCAGGCTGCAGATCGGCAAAGAGGTCGAATCGGCCCGGCTTGGCGTGAATGAGGCGGCCGCCCGGATGGGATCAACCGCGCAGGAAGTTGTCGCCGCCACTCTGAACAGGGAGTTGGCGGAAGGGCGCTATCATGAAGGGGTCGGCACTGTTATCGAAGCAACCGATGCCCAGTCCCAGGCTCTTGACGCACAAACGGCCAACATTCAGGCCAGGTATGATTACTACGTCGCCTTGGCCCGGTTTGACAGGGCTGTCGGCAAAAGTGAGAAGTAGTTTCGTGAGGAGCGATATATGAGTCTGCTGAAATCCGTGGCAAAAAAGAAAAAATATCTGATCTGGCCTGCACTGCTTCTGACGGGGTTTGTCATTCTCAAGATGACACTGCTCGCGCCGCCGCAGGTCAGGATTGTGACCGCCCAGAAGCGTGACCTGACTTCCCGGGTCTACGGCAACGGCACGGTTGAGGCAAAAGTTGTTGTCGGTGTTTCCAGCAAGATCACCGGCAGAATCGTCGCGCTGTATGCCGATCAGGGTGACCGGGTGAAACAGGGGCAACTACTCGCCAGGCTGGAAAGTGACGACCTGATCCAGCAGGAGCGGCAGTCCGAGGCCGGAGTGAACAAGTCATCAGCCGGTTTGGATGTAGAACAGGCCATCCTGCGGAAGGCGAAAGCAAACCTGGTGCTGGCGGAGAAGAATGCCGAGCGCTTCAGGGTGCTGGCGGAGAAGAATCTGGTTTCCAGGCTTGAGGCAGAACAGTACGAAACCACGCGCTTGGTTGCCGGAGAAGAGGTCGCCCGCTGCAAGGCGGCCATCGAAGCGGTGCGGATGGAGCAGCAGGCCGGCCGGGCCGGGCTCGGTTTTGCCCGGAGCAGGGTTGCCGATACGCTCATCTACGCCCCCCTGGATGGTATCGTCATCACCCGCGACCTGGAAAAAGGGGCCACGGTAACGCCGGGGATGTCCATTTATTCCCTGGCCGATCCACGAACGGTCTGGGTAAAGGCCAATGTGGATGAATCGCAGCTGAGAGGGGTGGCTGTCGGCAGGAAAGCGCAGATCACGCTCCGCTCTTCGGCCGGAGAGCCGCTGTCCGGACAGGTGGCCAGAGTGGGACGCCAGAGCGACCGGGTAACGGAAGAGCTTGAAGTGGATGTCGCCTTCAGCGAGCCGCTGAACAATTTCCGTCTTGGTGAACAGTCGGATGTCTCTATCGTCACCGGTACAAAAACCGGTGCCCCGTCTCTGCCTTCGGCTGCCGTTGTCACAAAGGGCGCCACGCGCGGTGTGTGGGTGGCATCGCACGGCAAACTGGCATTCAAGCCGGTTACCGTTGGCATCGAGGACCGGAACAACTTCACCGAAATACTGTCCGGACTGGATGGTGGCGAACGGATCGCACTGGCTACGGCCGCGGAAATGGCAACGTTCAGGGACGGCATGAAGGTGCGGGCGGCGCAATGAATCTTGCCATTCGTGACATACGCTATCACCGGGGCCGATTCATCCTGACGTCAATCGGTCTCGGGCTGCTCCTTGGGGTGGTGATGAGCATGGGGGGCATCTACCGGGGGCTCTTTGCCGACGCTTTGGCGGTGCTTGACTCCACCAGGGCGGATATCTGGGTGGTCCAGCAGGGCACCAATGGCCCGTTTGCCGAGAGTTCCCGCATTCCGGAAGACATCAAATACCGCATCAAGGCTGTTCCCGGTGTGGCGGAGGCATCGCCGCTCTCGTTCCAGACCATCCAGATCGAGAAGATGGGTAAGCCGTTCCGGTTCTTTCTCATTGGCTATGATCCGAACGGTTTCGGTGGTCCGCCGGAGATAATTGCGGGGCGCGGCATCAGGCAGAAACATTATGAAATGGTGGTTGCCAAGGCAATGAAGATGGCAATCGGCGAGAAGCTTCACCTGGGTCTCCACGACTATACGGTCGTCGGGATCACCGGCAAGGTTGTTTCATCGGGGGGCGATCCTGCTGCCTATGTGACTCTTGCCGATGCCCAGGATATCCAGTTCAAGAAGGACAACGCCGCCATCAGAAACGACCGGGAGCGGATCGGAGCGAATCTGGCCGAAATCCAGTCACTTTCGCCATCCCAGGCACATTACCTGAAACAGAACATCTCCGGAATTACGGAATCGACGCACACGGTGAATACCGTCGTGGCGCGGTTGGCGCCGGGGGCAAACCTGCGCGAGGTGCAGGAACGGATCAGCCGCTGGAACCATTTCCGGCCGATCTCCGTGGAGGAGCAGACGAAGATCCTGACCAAGGGGATGATCGAAAAAGCGCGGATGCAGCTGGGGTTGTTCCGGGTCATTCTCCTGGTGATCTCGGCGGTCATCATCTCGCTGATCATTTACACTTCGACCCTCGACAAGATCAAGGTGATCGCCACCCTGAAGCTGATCGGCTCACAGAACCGGGTAATTGTCGGCATGATCCTCCAGCAATCGCTGCTGATGGGGGTGATCGCCTACATGATCGGATATTTGCTGATCCTGCTGACCTATGAAAAATTCCCCCGCCGGATTGTGCTGGAAGCATTTGATCTGCAGATGCTTTTTGTCATCGTCATTGCGATCTGCATGATTTCAAGCTTTGTTGGCATTCGGAAGGCGCTGAAAATCGAACCTGCCGAAGCATTGGGTGGTTAACATGTATGCTGTTGAAGTGGAAAAGCTGACTAAAATATACGGCAAGGGCGAGATGGCGGTCACTGCGCTGGTGGATGCGAGCATCCAGGTCAAGCCGGGGGAACTGGTCGCCATACTCGGTCCTTCCGGCTCGGGGAAAACCACCTTGCTGACGTCCATCGGTCTGATCAATGAGCCGACGCACGGCACGGTTGTCCTCGACGGAGTCACGGTTGCCGATGA
>JBAYTT010000238.1:0-5569 GCA_041675485.1 Pelobacteraceae bacterium
CCGGACTGTTTCGAGCTTCTCTGCGGTAAAGCTTCCCATTATTTCCCTCCTGCCAGCAGCGATATACACTGTGTATACCAATAATTCGAACAAGCATTTACTGCCTGAATAGGCATGCCATTTGTGTGCCACAAAACAATGTTATTGTGTAATATTTTGGAACACCCTGCATTTCAATCTGTCACGTTACGGAACACATCTTCTTCATATTACCTGCAAATCACCGCGCTTTGTCCGCCGCATGATTATTATTTCGGATCATACGATTCAGCCAACACCCTGATAATTCTGCAAAATCTCGGCACTTCCCTGTGTGTCAATCTGCTTTTAGAAATATGTTTTATCTCTTGGCATGCACACTGCTCTATCTCGGATACGTGCAACCGCACACATTATTCATGAGGGTAGATACATGGCCCCAATTCAAAAAAAGGAGAACAAAGTCATGACAACAGCAGCGCAGGCAATCGATCGGATGGCGGTAAATGCAACCAAAGCGTTGGAGGAATTCAGAGGCTTCACCCAGGAGCAAGTAGACAAGATCAGCGCGGCAATGACTGTTGCCGGCGTAGCCAGCGAGCGCTATCTGGCAGAGTTTGCGGTCGAGGAAACCGGCATCGGCAACGTGGAAGACAAGGTGATTAAGAATCACTTCGGCACCCAGGTGGTCTACGACTATATGAAAGAGGGAAAATCGGTCGGAGTCATCGATGAAACCGACGGTATTATCTCCATCGCCGAACCGTTCGGCATTGTCGCAGCCGTCACGCCGACCACCAATCCGACGTCCACCACCATGTTCAAAGCCCTGATCGCACTCAAGGGGCGCAACGTGATCATCTTTGCCTTCCATCCCCGTGCCCAGAAATGCAGTGAAGCTGCCGCCCAGATCATGCTGAACGCGGCTGTCGCCGCCGGTGCGCCAAAGCATTGTATCCAGTGGGTAACCGCGCCCTCCATTGAAGCTACTGATGCGCTGATGAAACACCCTGAAATAGCCATTGTTATCGCGACTGGCGGCGGCGCCATGGTCAAGGCGGCCTACAGCTCCGGTCACCCGGCCCTGGGAGTCGGACCCGGCGGCGTACCGGTGTATATCGAGAAGAGCGCCAACCTGCGTATGGCAGTGGAAGATGTCATCGCCTCCAAGACCTTCGATAACGGCACCATCTGCTCGTCTGACCAGTCGGTAATTTTCGATGATCGCAACATCGCCGAAAAGGCGCTGATACTCTTTGAAAGAAACGGCGCCTACCTCTGCAGCGAAGCGGAACGGAACAAGCTGGAATCCGTCATGTTCGACAAGGAAAGAGGCGTTCCGGATATGGCCATCGTCGGCAAAAGCCCGCAGATTATTGCCGAGCTGGCCGGCTTCAAAATCCCGGCTGACCGGAAGTTGCTGATGGTGCCTCTGACCACCACCGGTGGAGAAGACTGGATGAGCCGCGAGAAGCTCTCGCCGGTCTTGGGCTGGTTCATCACAAGCAGCAAGGAAGAAGCCATCCAGGCGTGTGCAACACAGCTTGAATTCGGCGGCGCCGGCCACTCGGCGGTTGTCTTCACCGAGAATGAAGACATCGCACACGAGTTTGCACTGAGAGTGCACGCCAACCGTGTTGTCTGGAACCAGCCCTCCGTACACGGCACCATCGGTGCCCTGTACAACACCCTGGTTCCGTCGCTTACCTTGGGATGCGGCGCCATGGGGGGCAACATCACCACTGAGAATGTCGGCTACAAAAACCTGCTCAACATCAAACGGTTGGCCCGCAGGAATGCCACTAACGATTAATTAGATCAAAGAACATAGATTCATAGAACATCTCCGAGTCGCTGCGCCTAACCCAGACAATCTGGATAAGTACGTTAACGAAGTAATTTCCTGCCCGAAAAGAGCAGGAAATTACTTCTAACTTACTAAAAGAGAACTCTCTCATGGTGACCGACCCATGGGTTCTGCTGGAAACGGCAGAGCCTCCCTTTTGAAAAGGAGATCCGTAATCAACCCCTGCTTGGGGCTGAAAGGGTCTCTTTCCGTGAGCGGAAGAGACCCTTTTTTTGTGTCTCGGCACACGACAAAAGTCGTTACAAAACAGTCAATTAAGGGGAAATGATGGCTCAAGTAACGTGCGCAATATGTGGAGACACTGCCGATTCCGATGACTACCAGGTCAAGCAGTGCAGCAAGTGCGGCTCATGGTTCTGCTACAAGCATCTCGGGCAGTACAAGACGCAATGCACGCCATGCAAAACCTACACGCTCACAAACTGCTACGGCAGATAACTGTCAGACGGTTTCGAAGCTGAGTGCGGCATTTTGTATCAGTGTAGAATTTATACCCAGGAGGTTGCTGATGAAAATATGTTTCCCCGTGCTGGCTGACGCAGGGATGGACAACACAATCTACGGACATTTTGCCTCTACTCCGTTCTTTACGATCATCGATACGGAAACCATGCACTCCAGCGCCATTGCCAACTGCGACCAGGAAAATCCGTATGCCGGCTGCAACCCGTTCAGCGCTCTTGGCAGGCAGCAGCTGGACGGCATCGTGGTTGACAGCATCGGAGATGATTCAGTGCGGGTCATGAACATGTGCGGGTTCAAGGTGTATCGGGCCGGCTCGCCATCGGTGGCCGAAAACGTGGCTCTGTTTGAAAGCGGCAGCCTTCAGGAAGTGGAGATTCTGCAGAGCCATCTGGAGGGGCGCTGCGGCGATGGCGAAAGCGGACACAGCTGCAACCACGGCAGTCATTGAAAGCCATACAAAACAGAAGGGGTACCAGATCATGATGACGGAAATACCGGTTCAACAAGCGGTCGGCAGGGTGCTTTTTCACGACATCACCCGCATCGTGCCGGGTGAATTCCACGGCAGGGCCTTCAAGAAGGGGCACATCATCGCTCCAAACGATATCGACACACTCCTCAAGCTGGGCAAGGACAATATTTATGTCCTCAACCTTTCCGATGGTTATATCCATGAAGACGCGGCCGCGCTCCGGATTGCCAAGGCCGCGCTGGGTAGCGGCATCCAGATGATGCCGCCTACCGAGGGAAAAGTCCGGTTGATGACAACCAGGGCGGGTCTGCTGAAGGTGAACGTGGCCGCCCTCGACAGGATCAATGCCATTGATCAGATCGTTTTTGCCACTGCCCACACAAACCGGCGGGTAGCGGCCAAAAAACTGGTCGGCGGAACCCGGATCATCCCGCTCTATACCGAAGAAGAGAAGATCGTCGCGGTGGAAAACATCTGTCGCGACTGCGGCCCGATCATTGAAGTAGTGCCGTTCAAAAAACTGCATGTCGGTATCGTCACTACCGGCAACGAAGTGTACAACCAGCGGATCGAAGACAAATTCGGTCCGGTGATGATGGCCAAAATCAAAGAGCTGGGAAGCAGCGTCCTGCGCCAGATACTCGTACCGGACAACGTGGCGATGACGGTGCAGGCGATTCACGACCTCCTCGGCGAAGGGGCCGGAATGATCGTGGTGACCGGCGGCATGTCGGTGGACCCGGACGACCGGACTCCGGCCAGTATCCGGGCTGCGGGTGGACGGGAGGTGACCTACGGCTCCCCTACCTTTCCCGGAGCCATGTTCATGCTGGCCTACATCGGCGATATCCCGGTAGTCGGGGTGCCTGGCTGCGCCATGTACAACAAGGCCACCGTCTTCGATCTGCTTGTTCCCCGCATCCTTGCCGGTGACCGGCTTACCAGAAACGACATCACCGGGCTTGGCCATGGCGGCCTGTGTCTTGGTTGTTCCGACTGCCGGTTCCCGCAGTGTGGATTCGGGACATAACTTTTTAAACCGACCACCCCCGGCCCCTCCTTATCAGGAGGGGTGATCTCAAGTTCCCCTCCTAATTTAGGAGGGGCTAGGGGTGGTATCATTTTCAATAGGCGTATCGCCTGTAGTACACACCAAAAAGGAGGAATTACCGTATGAACAAGAAGATTCTCGTCGTCAACGGCATCGAAAGAACGCTGATCGTTGACCAGGAAGCGCTCCTGTCCGATGTGCTGCGCAAGCAGCTTCATCTGACCGGAACAAAAGTGGGGTGCGGCACCGGCCAATGTGGCGCCTGCAACGTAATCGTTGATGGCAAGCTGGTGCGCTCCTGTGTCGTGAAGATGAAAAAGGTCGAAAACCGTGCCACAATCACCACCATCGAAGGCATCGGCACCGCACTGAATCTGCATCCCCTGCAGCAGGCATTCATCTCGCACGGTGCCCTGCAGTGCGGTTTCTGTACTCCCGGCTTCATCGTCTCCGCCAAGGCGCTGCTCGATCAGAACGCCAGTCCGACCCGCGAAGAGGTGCGTGACTGGTTCCAGAAGAACCGCAACGCCTGCCGTTGTACCGGCTACATCATGATCGTGGATGCGGTTATGGATGCTGCCAAAGTGCTGCGTGGTGAAATGCCCGCCTCCAACCTGGATTACAAGATGCCGTCTGACGGCAAGGTCTACGGTACCTGCTTTCCGCGCCCGACATCAGTTGCCAAGGTGACCGGCACCTGGGATTTCGGCGCAGATATGGGGCTCCAGCTTCCCGAAGGCACACTGCAGTGCGCTCTGGTCCAGCCTGAAGTTTCCCATGCCATCATCAAGGGGATTGATACCTCTGTGGCAGAAAAAATGCCGGGTGTGGTCAAGGTTGTTACCCACAAGGATATCAAAGGAAAGAACCGCATCACCGGCCTGATCACCTTCCCGACCAACAAGGGAGACGGCTGGGACCGCCCGATCCTGAATGATGAAAAGATCTTCCAGTTCGGCGACGCCGTAGCCATCGTCTGCGCCGATACCCAGGAACACGCCAATGCCGCAGCAAAGATGGTCAAAGTTGACCTGGAAGTATTGCCGGCCTACATGAACGCTCCGGCCGCCATGGCGGACGACGCTATCGAGATTCACCCCGGCACCCCCAACATCTACTATGAGCTGAACGTGAAAAAAGGTGAGGAAACCGCGCCGATCACGAAGAAGGCCGCTCACGTGGTCGCAGGCGAATACCACCTGCAGCCCCAGCCGCACATGCCGATTGAAGCTGATGTCGGCTTCGCCTATATCGATGCCCAGGAGAGAGTGGTGGTACACTCCAAATCCATCGGAATCCACCTCCATCTGTACATGATCGCCCCCGGCCTCGGCTTGGAGCCGGACAAACTGGTCATCGTCCAGAACCCTACCGGCGCCACCTTCGGCTACAAGTTCAGCCCGACCCTGGAAGCGCTGGTTGCCGCTGCCACCATCGCCACCGGCAAGCCCTGCTTCCTCGGGTACAACTGGTATCAGCAGCAGACCTACACCGGCAAGCGTTCGCCGTTCTGGCTCAAACTGAAACTGGCTGCCGATGAAAACGGCAAACTGCTCGCCATGGAAGGGGACTGGTCGGTTGACCACGGACCATACTCCGAGTTCGGCGATCTGCTCACCACCCGCGGTGCCCAGTTTATCGGCGCAGGGTATGACATCAAGAACATCCGCAGCGTCGGCCGTACCGTCTGCACCAACCATGGCTGGGGTTCGGCGTTCCGTTCCTACGGTTCACC
>JBAYTT010000239.1:0-5567 GCA_041675485.1 Pelobacteraceae bacterium
GCGCCATCAAGGAACGGGAGGATGCACTTCAGGAAAATGTGATGGAGCTTGAGCAGACCCAGGACGAACTTCAGGAGAATGTTCAGGAACTGGAAATGCAGGTTGAGGCCCGGGAGGAGGCCGAAGCTGAACTGAGAAAACATCGCGACCATCTCGAAGAACTGGTGCTTGAGCGCACCGCGCAGTTGACGATTGCCAAGGACCAGGCCGAAGAGGCCAACAGGGCCAAGAGCGACTTTCTCGCCAGCATGAGCCATGAGTTGCGCACGCCGCTGAATGCCATCCTCGGCTATGCCCAGATTCTGAAACATCAGGAGAATCTTACGAATACCCAGCGGCAGCAGGTTGGTATCATGCGCGGCAGCGGCGAACACCTGCTGACGTTGATCAACGACATTCTGGACGTCGGCAAGATCGAGGCGAACAAAATGGGGCTTGAGGAACTGGTGTTCGACCTGCCGGCGCTGGTAGGTCAGGTCTTCAACCTGACCAAATTACAGGCTGAGGAGAAGGAGCTTCATTTCCACTATGAAGCCGACACCCCATTACCCCCCTACGTTCGGGGGGATGAACGCAAACTTCGCCAGATCATTCTGAACCTGCTCTCCAATGCCGTCAAATATACCCGCCGGGGGAGTGTTACCCTGTGGGTCGGTTATGACCGGGCGGGTGCCGGTCTGTTCCGCTGCGAGGTGATTGATACCGGGATCGGCATCCCCACAGACAAGCTCGACGAAATCTTTGAGCCATTCACCCAGCTGACGGCCGACCGGCAGGTCCGTGAGGGGACCGGTCTGGGGCTGAACATCACGAAACGCCTTCTGGCGCTGATGCAGGGGAGGATCAGTGTGGAAAGCGGGTTGGGTACGGGAAGCACCTTCCGGATTGAGGTGCCGTTACCATCGCTGATGGATAGCGAAGTAGCCCTTGAGAAGACGGAATACCACGCCACCGGCTATCGGGGCGAGCGCAAGAAAATTCTGGTGGTTGACGATACAGTTGGCAATACCGCCATGCTGGTTTCATTGCTGGAGCCGTTGGGATTTGAGCTGGACACGGCGCAGAACGGTAGGGAGGCGTTGCTGCGGGCTGCGGGACACCGCCCGGATCTGGTACTGATGGATCTGGTAATGCCGGAAATGGATGGGCTGGAAGCGGTTACCCGTATGCGGCAAAACCGGGATCTGGCGGCGACCAGGATCATCGGCGCCTCGGCCACGGTTACCGATAATAACCACAAGGAGGCGTTTGTGTCGGCCTGTGACGACTTTGTCATCAAGCCGATCCGGATCGACCTGCTGCTGGAAAAAATCGGGGATCAGCTTGGAATCGAATGGGAGACGACGCTGACGGAGACGGGGGGAGTGGCCGGTGGCCGGACCTGTGCGAATGGCGAAGAACTGCTGGTTGTCCCGGCGGTTGAAGAGATAAATGCACTGTATGAATTGGCCATGCTGGGCGATATGATGAAAATAGTACAGTGGTCGAACAGGCTGGAAGCCGGTGATCAAAAATACCGGTGCTTTGCTGAAAGACTGCGCGAGTTGGCCGGGGGGTTTAAAACCAAAGCTATTCTGACGCTGGCGGAGCAGTACAAGGAGACGGGAAATGAGTGCCGATAGTGTTACTCCGACCGAGTCGGACGGGTGGAAACCGGTCATCCTGATAGTAGATGACGACCCCAATAATCTGTCCGTTGTGCACGATTGCCTGGTTGAGTGTAATTATACGATTCTTGCCGCCGAGGATGGCGAAAGCGCGATTCGGAGAGCAGGCTATGCCAGGCCGGACCTTATCCTGCTTGATGTCATGATGCCGGGGATCGACGGCTACGAGACCTGCCGCCGGTTAAAGTCAATTGAAAGCACGAAAGAGATACCGGTGATATTCATGACGGCGCTGGCCGAAACCGGACACAAGGTGAAAGGGCTTGAAGCAGGGGCTGTTGATTATATCACCAAGCCCTTTCAGCGGGAGGAGTTGCTGGCCCGAATCGCCGTGCACCTGAACAACCGGGAGCTGACCAAAAGACTTCAGGAGGCGAAGGAACTGCTGGAAACCAGGGTTGAGGAGCGGACAGCGGAGCTGGCCCAGACAATTAATGCGCTTCATGACGAGATCATGGAACACAAGCGGGCCGAGGAAGAACGAGTCCGTCTGGCAACTGCCATCGAGCAGGCGGCCGAGGCGGTATTCATAGCCGACGCACAGTGGTGCATCACGTACGTGAATCCGGCATTCGAGCGGATGAACGGATATTGCAGGGATGAGGTGATCGGCCTGAATACCCGGTTTCTCAGGAGCGATACGCATGACCGGGAATTTTTCCGGCAGTTGCGGGAATCTCTCAGGCGGGACAGCGTCTGGGCGGGACTGATCACCACCAGAAAAAAGGATGGTTCCTCCTACGAAGCGGATACGACGATTTCCACCGTCAGGGATCCCAATGGCGCCATCATTAATTATGTGACCATCCACCGGGATGTTACCCGTGAGCTGCGGCTGGAGCGGGAACTCCGTCAGTCGCAGAAGATGGAGGCAATCGGTACGCTTGCCGGAGGCATTGCCCACGATTTCAACAACATACTGACGGCGATCATCGGCTATACGGATATGGCGCAGCGCAAACTGGCGAAAAACGAAGCGCCGGATCATGACCTGGAACGGGTACAGGAGGCCAGTGCCCGCGCCAAGGATCTGGTGAACAGAATACTTACTTTCAGCCGTCAGAGCGAGCAGGAACGGAAACCGGTCGAGGTGGCCTCCATCGTCGAGGAGGTATTGCGATTTCTGCGTTCCTCACTGCCGACCACCATTGAGATCAAGCAGCACATTTCTCCCGATTCGAGACATGACATCATCCTTGCTGATTCGACCCAGATTCATCAGGTATTAATGAATCTGGGTACCAACGCGGCACATGCCATGCGTGACCAGGGAGGCGTATTGAGTGTCTCCATGTCGGAGATCGATGCCGATGCCCCGTTGATAGCGCTCCATCCCGATCTCAGGCCGGGGCCATGTGTGCGCCTGACGGTGGGCGACACCGGTCATGGAATGGATAAGAGTATCAAGGAACGGATATTCGAGCCGTACTTTACGACGAAAAAGGTGGGAGAAGGGACCGGAATGGGGCTCGCGGTGGTACAGGGGATCATCAAGAACCATGGCGGGGCTATTGGCGTCTATAGCGAACGGGGACAGGGAACCACCTTTCACATTTTTTTGCCGAAGTTCGAAGGAACTGTTGTGCCTCAGGCATTAGCAGCTGAGGTGCCAAGCGGTGGGACAGAGCGGATACTCTTTGTTGATGACGAAGCAATGCTGGTGGAATTGGGGCAGGAACTGCTCGAATCACTCGGCTACACCGTTACCGCCGCATTGAATAGTCGTGATGCTCTGAATCTGTTCTGCTCGGACCCGCATGCCTTTGATCTGGTCATTACGGATATGACCATGCCGGGTCTCGACGGTAAGGAACTGGCCGGTGAAATACTGGCCGTCAGGCCGGATATTCCGATTATCCTCTGTACCGGCTTCAGCGAACAGATCAATGAGAAACAAGCCAAAGAAACCGGCATCAGGGAACTTGTCATGAAACCTTATACGTCCAACAGCCTGAATAAAATCATTCGCAGAGTATTGGCCGTGAGATAGCCGGCTGTCGCAAGTGAGCAATTTTTCTATCAGGAGGGGCTATGGCTGCAACTATTGAACTTGTTCTGGCTGATATCACGACACTGGCAGTGGATGCCATTGTCAATGCCGCCAACAACACCCTGCTGGGTGGTGGCGGGGTGGACGGCGCGATCCACCGGGCTGCCGGACCGGAGCTGCTGCAGGAGTGCGCCGGGCTTATGGGGTGCGAGACCGGGGACGCCAAAATCACCAAGGGGTACAGGCTTCCGGCCGCCCATGTCATCCATACTGTCGGGCCGGTCTGGCATGGTGGCGAGCGGGGCGAGCGGGGCGAGCCGGAGCTGTTGAAGTCCGCGTACCGCCGCTGTTTCGAGGTTGCGCATCAGAATGGTCTGAAAAGTATCGCCTTGCCCGCCATCAGTGCCGGGGTTTACGGCTATCCGATGCGCGAAGCGGCGCTTATCGCGCTTTCGGCGGCTGAGGTTGCAATCGGGTTGTATCCCGAACTGGAGCGGATCATCTTTGTCCAGTTCAGTGCCGGAGCGCAGCAGGTTTACCGGGAAGCGGCGGCGCGGTTGGGACTTGCGTACACGGGGTAACGGTCAATCCAGCGTTTTTCGATACCGCTTGACGCCGATGGTGAGCACAACCACGGCGAACAGCATGATCTGCCATAGTTGCAGGATCACCTCGTCAAAGCCATTTCCCTTCAGCAATATCCCTCGTATTATCCTCAGAAAATGAGTCAACGGCAGCACTTCGCCAATGGCCTGTGCCCAACCGGGCATGCCTCGGAACGGGAACATGAACCCTGAGAGCAGCAGTGACGGCAGGAAAAAGAAAAAGGTCATCTGCACGGCCTGGAGCTGGTTTTTGGCCAGGGTGGAAAAGGTGATCCCCATCGCCAGGTTTGCGGCGATGAATACCAGAGAGGTCAGCAGCAGCAGCGGAATGCTGCCGGTCATCGGCACGTGGAACAGAAAGCGAGCAGCCGTGAGGATCAGCCCGACCTGGATGTAGCCGACAAAAATATAGGGGATGATCTTGCCGAGCAGTACCTCCAGCGGCCTGGTCGGCATGGAGAGGAGGTTTTCCATGGTGCCCCGCTCCCGTTCCCTGGTGATGGCGAGTCCGGTAATCATCACCATGGTCATGGTTAAAACCACCCCCATCAAACCGGGGACAATATTGTACTGCGAGATCCCCTCCGGGTTGTAGCGGGCGTGAACGCGCAGGTTTACCGGATCGCCGCTTCCCGCCAGAAACGCGAGCGGTCCGGTGAGGTCGCGTTGTAGCCCGCTGTTCAACACCGTGCGCAAGGCGGCGATGGCATTGCCGGTCGCCGACGGATCGGTCGCATCGGCTTCAACCAGGATAATCGGTTTCTCTCCCCGCAGCAGGCTGCGACTGAAATTTTCCGGAATGGTGACGATAAACTGGACTTCGCCGCGGGCAAGGGCACTGTTTGCTTCCCGCTCGGTATGAACTTCACGGACAAAGCTGAAGTAATCGCTGTTTTTGAGGGCGGACAGGATGGAGCGCCCGTACTGGCTGGAGTCGGCCAGCAGAACTGCGGTGGGAAGATGCTTCGGATCCCCGTTGATGGCATAGCCGAAGAGCATGAGCTGAACCACCGGGATGCCGATAATCATGCCGAAGGTCAGGCGATCCCTCCGCATCTGGATAAACTCCTTGATGACGATGGCCCAGAAGCGGGCAAGGGATAATGGGGGGCGCTTATTCATATGAGTCCTGGTTTGTTAGAACAACAAAAAAATAGCTTATTACCGCAAAGACGCGAAGTTCGCAAAGAGATTAAGTACAAAAAAAGAAACAAACAATCTACGCAAGAAAATAGATTGTTCCTGTAAGGCAGGGTTATCTTTGCGTCCTTTGCGTCTTTGCGGTTCAATCCGATTTTTCCGAAA
>JBAYTT010000240.1:0-5560 GCA_041675485.1 Pelobacteraceae bacterium
ACCACCGCCGCCGTAACCGGCAACTGCAGCGTAACCGTAACCGCGATCGAAAGAACCGGCACCACCGGCGGCGGCAGCTCTCCCCCCACCATCGCCGACGCACTGCGGGCGTTTAATGCCTTTGCCGGTGGAGTGCAGCTGACCCCCGAGGAGCTGATCCGTTACGACGTGGCCCCGCTCTCCGCCGGCGGCATCCCGCAGGGTAACGGTGTGGTGGACTTTGGCGACATAATTCTGATATTGAGGAGAAGTATCGGGATCGGGAACTGGTAGACATGAAAACAAACAGGAGAACACCCATGATGAGGCAATTACTGAAATTCCTGTCGCTGACCCTGACCCTGCTGACCCTCGCCGCCTGCGGCGGAGGCGGCGGAGACAGCAGTAGCGGCCCGACAACCTACACAACCGCAACGGTCAAGGTCGCCCTGAACGGCACACTGCCCGCCAACAGGACCATTGCCGGTGCCGGATTCACGCTGGCACTTCCCTCCGACGTTACTCCTGCTACTACCAACGGCATCATAGCCAGCAGCGTCGTCACCCCCTCCGGCACCTTTGCCGGCGGCACCCTGATTCAGCCGGTTTACACACCCGCAACCGCCACAACAGCCGGTACCGTGCAGATCGCCGTGGCAAACGCCGCACCGGCAGGAGTGACCCAGGTCGGGGAGATTGCCACGGTCACCCTGAAGCTGGCCAACGGTGCGCTGCCGACCGCTGCAGCTTTCACGCTGCCTCAGCTTGGCGTCACTGTGATCGATACGGATGGAAATTCGATAGGCGGGATGCAGGTGATTGTTTCAGGGGTCCAGCTTCAGTAGTGGCAGGTTCCGATAGCTTTTAAGCAGAACGTGCCCAACAGGTTTAATCCTGTTGGGCACGGTATGGCATTTCACCACATTCCCTATAACATACCGGAACTGCTTTTACCCGGTATCTGTCCTTCACAGGGTACCTTGGTCTGGCATAGGCCGCAACCGGTCTGAGCTACTCCGAATCCCTCCGCCACCGCTTCGATAATGGTCTTGTAGACATAGCGGCTGCAAATCGTTTTGTCGTGTCCGTTTCGTGACAGAGCGCCAACCGGGCAGCGCGCGATGCAGAGGCCGCAGCTGCCGTCCCTGAAGTTGAGGCAGTTGTGGCGGTGGTCGGGGTAGAGGCGCTTGCTCGGCACAAGAGCCAGGTCGGTGATCACACTGCCGCACCGGTGGGCTATTCCTTTGGGGGTGATGAGGGCGTCGTTGAGGCTGAAGGTGCCGAGTCCGGCTGCGTAGGCGGCATGGCGTTCCGACCAGGACGATGCGATGCCGACCGGCGTATCGGTGAATTCCTTCCATCCCGCAGCAAGCTGGGGTGCCACCGCCTGCTGCCCCTTTTCTTGCAGCCACGCCGCAACATGCCGTCGCAACGCGCCGTTCAGCTGCTCGCCGAAAAACCTGGTCCGGGCCCATTCCCGCGAGGGAAACTGTTCTTCTCGACGGTTGCTTTCCCGGGTCGGTTTCGTGATCGGGAGAATCCAGCTGATTACGGTGGCCGCTCGCGAGTCAGTGCCCAGGGCGTTTGACATGACCTCGTGCGGGGTCTGGTGAAAGTCGCCGATGATGGTTTTGTAATCGGCAAAGAGCTGGTCATCGGCAGAGGCAAAGCCGACCAGCGGCTCGTCGAAGAACGGTTCATTACTGTCAGGAAAACGGTTCAGCGGGCTCTCCCGGATAAAACGGATTATTTCGGTGCGGATCTGCTCTTCCATGCTTTCCTCCCTAACCGATACTTTTGCCGATCTCCCACGCCTTACCCGCAAACGCCCCAATTCCGTAGTAGCCCCGATGGGCCGTATCCCAGATCAATGGCTTTACTTTGGTAATGTCGGGATACCCTTTCTCACCGACCACGGACTGATCCGCCTTTACATCCAGGATCTCCCCGATAAACTGGGTATGAAGGCCGATTTCATAGGTGTGGAGCAGCCGGCATTCCACCACCAGCGGCGCTTCGCCAACATAGGGTGCATCCACCAGTTCGCTCCGTACCGGGGTCCAGTTGCAGGCGGCGAACTTGTCGGTATCGCGGCCGGAAACCGTGCCGACATAGTCGGCCTGCGGAGCCTGGCTTTCGGAAGGGATGCTGACCGTAAACGCCTTGCGCGCCTCAATGGCGGCGTAGCTGTGGGTCGCCTTGCGCAATGACACCGTGATGCAGGGTGGGGTGGAACAGCAGATGCCTCCCCAGGCCACGGTCATGATGTTGGGCTTCCCTTCGGCATCGTATGTTCCGACCAGCCAGACCGGGGTCGGCGTTGCCAGCGTTTTTGCTCCCACGGATTGTTTCATCTTGCTCCTCCTTTAATTCATAAATACTAGACCGGTCGTCTATGGCCGGATGTAAAATACATCAGCGCAGTGTCGTTGCAAAGAGCACTTCAATGAAGTCTCGCATCGGTTGGGGTGATTTCATCACTTTGGCGCGCAGGATTGCCCCCTCCCAACCGGAAAGGATAAAGCCGGCCAGCAGATGGGTGTCTGCATTCCGCGGCAGTTCGTTTTGCTGCTGCGCTTCAGCAAGGCATGCGGCAAAACGCTCCTTCCACATGGTGAAGACTTCGTTCAGTCGGGTGCGGAAGCGCTCGTTCAGGTCGGCCATCTCCTGCCCCAGGTTGCCGATCAGGCATCCCCTGGTGCAGTGGTTTTGGCTGACACGCGCCAGTCCGGTTTCCAGGAAATTGCGGATGCGGTTGACCGGAGTTACCTCTTCGTCGTTCAGGAAGGTATCGAGGCGCTTTTCGAACCGTTCCGCAAACTGTTCTATCACCGCAAGCCCAAACTCCTCCTTGCTCTTGAAGTAGTGGTAGAACGACCCCTTGGGGATTGCAGCTTCCTTCAACACCGCATCGATGCCGGTGGCGTTGAATCCCTGGCGGGAGATCAGATCGGTGCCGATGCTGACAATTCTGCTTCGTGTATCTTTCTTTTTCATGGCGAATATATAGACCGGTCGGTCTAGCGAGTCAAGTGAAATTTATACGCGGTGCTCCGAAAGAACTTCAGGATGGTTTGCGGTGTAGATGCCGTTTCCATCGATGCTGTTCAGGTCTCACTTGCAGGTGGCCTCCGTTTAATGGTAATGATGCCGATCAGCTGTTGCCGGCCTTTAATTCCAAGGGTATGGTTGCACATTCAGAGGGTGAAGGCATGCAGATCCCCCGGCCAAACATACGTCACTCAAAAACAATCCCGGCTGCCGGTGGCGAGCGCCGCTTTGCCGACGCAGTGCCAAAACCCCGGAAAAGCATCCCCGGTTCTCCCCTGTTCGCGATCGTGGTGCTACTGCTGCTGATAGTTCTGCCGCACCTCTCATGTGCGCTGGATTCGCCTGTCGAGGAATGGCCGACGGTTGTCGTTGGTGGCGATTCCAATTACCCCCCGTATGAATTTCTGGATGCCAACGGCAATCCGGCCGGTTTCAACGTGGAGCTGACCAGGGCGATTGCCGATGCCATGGGCATTGATGTAAAGATCCGTCTCGGCCCCTGGGGCGACATGCGCAAGGCTCTCAATAACGGGGAGGTGGATATCCTGCAGGGGATGGCCTTTGCGGAGGAGCGGACCCGGGAGGTTGATTTCTCTCCGCCCCATGCCATCGTCTACCAGTCGATCTGGACCAGAAAAGGGGAAGAGATTCGATCGCTTCAGGAGTTGCGCGGCAAAGAGGTCATCGTCATGCGGCAGAGCGCCATGCACGACTTCATGCTGAAAAACAATCTTGATGCGTCCTATGTTCTGACCGATTCGCTCGCCGAAGCCCTGCAACTGCTGGCATCCGGCCATCACGATGCAGCCCTGGTGGCCAAGCTCCCCGGCCAGTACCTGGTCAAGGAGCTGGGGCTGACCACCATTGTTCCCCAGCCCCGGCCGCTGCTGGCTCAGAAGTACGGCTACGCGGTCAAGAAGGGGAACAACGAGCTGCTTGACCGTTTCAGCGAGGGGCTTGCCATACTCAAACGCAACGGACAGTTTCAGGCCATCCAGCAAAAGTGGCTCGGGGTGCTGGAACCGCAGCGTATTCCATGGGAGCGGATTGTGCGCTACAGCGCCATGGTTGTCGTGCCGCTGTTGCTGATTCTGGGTGGCACCGTGCTTTGGTCGCGCACCCTGCAGAAGCGGGTTAATCAGCGCACCGAGGAGCTGGCGCGCGAAGTTGCGGAGAAGGAGCGCGCTCTGGAGGACCTGAGGCTGCATCAGGATAAGCTGGTCCAGGCCGACAAGCTGGCTTCGCTTGGCACGCTTCTTTCGGGCGTGGCGCACGAGATCAATAATCCCAACGGCCTGATCATGCTCAATATGCCGCGTTTCATAGAGGCCTTCCAGGCCGGGCAGCCGATTCTGGAGGCGTACTACCGTGACCATGGTGACTTCATGTTCGGCTGTCTGAAATACTCGCGCATGCGCGAGGAACTGCCGCTCATGCTGGAAGAAACCTTTAACGGTGCCCGCCAGATCCGGAGGATCGTGGATGATCTCAAGGACTTTGCCCGGCGGGACGACAGAAATGTCGAAGATACGTTCGATTTGAACGGCGTCGTGAGGGCGGCTGCCCGCCTGGTGGATAATGCCCTCAGGCAGGCGACCAGACGCCTCTCCCTGAACTATGCCGAACAGCTGCCCGCCATTCGCGGCAATGCCCGGCGTATCGAGCAGGTGGTGGTCAACCTGTTGCTGAACGCCTGTCAGGCACTTAATGACAGCGACAGGCGCATCGTCGTGACGACTTCCTGTGACGGTTCAGGCCAGGTTGTGCTCACGGTGGAAGATGAAGGGGAGGGGATCTCTCCCGAACACATGCCGCACCTGATGGACCCGTTTTTTACCACCAAGCGGGAAAGTGGCGGAACCGGCCTCGGGTTATGGGTTTCGGCCGGTATCGTCAAGGAGCATGGCGGCACGCTGTCGTTCGCACCGGCTGCCGCAAGAGGAACAATCGTTACGATGGCCCTGCCCGTTGCAAAGGAGAATAGTTGATATGAACGAGATTCCGTATCCGTCATTCGGGCTGCTGCTGGTGGACGACGAGGCCCCATGGTTGCGCAGTATGAGCATGACCCTGGAGGGTCCCGGCGGCATCACCAATATCGTCAGCTGCCAGGATAGTCGTCTGGTGCCCGACATTCTCGGCCGGCAGGAGATCGGGGTGGTTCTGCTCGACCTGACCATGCCGCAGATCTCCGGCGAAGAGGTGCTCGCCATGATCATGGAGCACCATCCCGAGGTCTCGGTGATAGTGCTCTCCGGCATGAACCAGCTGGAGACCGCTGTCCGTTGCATGCGATCGGGGGCTTTCGACTACCTGGTCAAGACCGTTGATGAGGAGCGAATTCTGGATGCGGTGCGCCGGGCCATCACGGTGCAGGAACTGCGGCGGGAGAACCGCGAGATGCGCAGTCGCCTGCTGGACGACCGCTTGGAACACCCCGAGGCCTTCAAGGGAATCGTTACCCGTAACAAGGCGCTCCGCTCGATCTGTAAATACATCGAGGCGGTGGCCGGCAGCAGCCAGCCGATCC
>JBAYTT010000241.1:0-5552 GCA_041675485.1 Pelobacteraceae bacterium
AACCACCGCCTGTTCCTGCTGGATACGCAGCTCCTGATACTCCTTGTCAGCGGCCGCTGCCTTGGCAAGAACGCTCCGCAGCCGGTCGATCTCGGCCAGATGAGGCGCGGCGCTGCGGAACTGCCCGACCGTCGCGGGGTCATCAAGCCCGAGCGCCCCGCGCCCTAGCAGCTGCACCCGTTCCAGCTCGCTCAGTTTTTCCAGCAGGGCAAACCCGGATTCCGGGTTTTTGGCGGTTACCTTCTCAAGCTGCGCTGCGAAGCGTTCCATAACTTCGCCCCGTTGCAGGTCATACTCGGTCTGCGGCAGATGTTCCAGCAGACCAAGCGCATCGTCAAAACGGCCAAGAGCGGCCAACGCCCGCCATTCGAGTGAATAAGCGGCGGCAGCGTGAGCTTCTTCCACTGCGGCGCTCCGGGCCGCTTCAGCGCCGTCTCCCAGACCAAGCGCCGCGAGCACGGCGCCCCGGTTAAGCTGGGCGGTAACCCGCTGACGGCGCTGCTGATGCAGCAATTCCCGGTCGTTGCTGTCGGCAGCAATGAACAGGACACGGTCCCACTTTTCCAGCGCTTTGTAGAGCAGCGCCTGTCGACTGCCGTCATCGGCTGCGCTCTCGGCAAGCCGGGCCAGCAACGCTCCTGAATCGTTGTAATAACGGACATAAACGAGCGGGGGGAGTGCGGCACGAGAAGAGTCTGCCAGCCGGGAAACACGGGCTTCGGCGCTCAGAAAAACGTCGATGTCGGTAGGCTTGGCATCTGCGGCCAGCAGTTCTCCCCAGTTGACCAGGTTGAGCATGGCACTGATCGGGTTTCCCGCCTGCAGGGAGAGGAGCGTCGAACGCTGGAACCCGGCTGCTGCATTTTTCAGGTCACCCAGCGCAAAATCAATATGGGCGCTGCGGTGGCTAAGGAGTGTGACCCCGTACAGATCACCGGCGGCCAGTTTCTTGTTATCTGTCGGATACCGTTTCAGCTGGCTTTTCAGCAGAATCGAAGCGGCCGACGGATCGCCCAGTTCCGATTGAATACGGGCCAGGTAAATCTCGGCCAGCCGCTGTTCCTGCTCGGCGCTGAAACCGAAGGCGGCAGCGGTTGAACCGACCTTGTCCAGCGCGATATTTGCCGACAACTCCACCAGTCCGCCGCTCCGTTTTGCCGGAGCTTTCGACTTGGGTGGATTGGTGGCGATCAGCGACAACAGCTGGACGAAACCGTCCCGGCTCAGGCGCAAGAGGCGCTGTTGTTCCTCACCCGAAGCGGTGTGGGCTTCCTTGTAGGTGGCAATACTGGCCGACCGACGGTTGGAAGCGAGATTGCCGGTATGTCCGAGTCCCTGATTCAGCGTGAAGGCGGCATCGAACTGTTCGCGGGCGGCGCCAAAGCGATCCGCTTCGAGATATGCGAGACCGAGGCGGTCGTGGATCTCCGCGGCCGTTTCCACCAGGCGCGGCGCGGCATCCAGCTCTTTTTCCACCGCGCCGAGCATGCCGTTCAGTTCGGCGGCGCTTTTGGCGGCATCCCTGTTCCAGGAAGGAGCGGACGACAGCAGGCTCCGTTCCCGTTCAAGCAGGGAGCGCATCGTTTTGTCAAAACCGCTCCACCCGGCCGATGGCGGTGCATCGGGGGGGGAAGCCCCCAACTGTTCAAGCTCGGCCGTGATTGATTGATGCGTGCCGAGCGCCGCTTCGGCAGACGAGGATCGCCCGGTTCCGGCAAAGAGCCTCTCAACTATCCGCCTCGACAGGCGCCCGAACAGATCGAGCGGCCGGGACGGGTTCAGGCGGGCCTCGGTCAGCTGGAGCGCCCTCAGATACCCGGCAATCGGCGCCTCTTTCTCGCGCATCTGAAACGCAACCTCCGCATAGCGTTGCTGAAAGATCAGTTCGGTATCGGGATTGTCGAACGGGATCTTCGAGGCGAGGCGCTGGCTGTAGAACTTCCAGGCGGTTGCCTTGCTGCCGAGCAGATAGGCAATATTGCCGATGTTCAGATCAAGGTTGGCGCGATTTTCCGGCTGTTCCAGCGGCCGGTTGAGCAGCCACGCACGACGATAGAATGCCAGCGCGCGTTCCAGGCCGCCCCGTTCGCCATGCACCGTCTCGGCAACTTCGGCAAGATACCCCCGGGTCTGGGGAGGATATTCCGATGACGGCATCCGGTCCGCTGCCCGTGAGATCAGGCGATCCGCCTCTGCGAGAGGCTCCTTCCCCGGCAGATAGGTCAGGGTCAATCCGGTGGCGTAGAGCAGCACCGGATCATCCGGATACCCATTCAGCAGTTTGCGGTACAGGTCAAGCAGTTCCCTGGTCTGTCCCATTGCGGCAACCGATTTGATATAGCCGCGATGCGCTTCGACACTTCGCCCGTCATAGCGGATCAGATCGAGAAAGGTCGAGCGGGCGGCAGCGACTTCTCCCAGCCGGTACAGGTTTTCGCCCGCCGCAACCGTTTTGCGAATATAGGCGGCCCGGGCCAGCTGGTAGAGCGGGGTGTCCTCAGGCTGCTCATTCATCTCCGTTTCATACAGCGCCTTGGCCTCGGCATAACGCTCTTCACGATAGAGTACTTCCGCCAGGGCAAAGCGCGCCGCAGCGGTCGGCGTCGGCAGGACCGGGAATTTTTCCAGGACCGTTCGATAGGCATCCTTGGCTTTGGCCCATTCGTTGGCACGATACGCCACATCTCCCTGACGGTTCCAGGCCCCCATCGCCAAACGGGGGAGAGACGTGCGGTAGCGTTCCGCCAGCGCCGAGAGGGCGGCCTGATCTGCCCGGTCGCGCGGGGAGACCTGGTCAAGCACGGCAGTGATCGCCGCTTCGGCCCACTCTTCCTGATCGCCATACTCGGTAGCAACATCAACCAGGGCTTTCAGCGCCCCCTCCCCTTTTTCCAGTTTTGCCAGCAGCACGGCGCGCCTAAGAGCAGCTTCCGCCTTGAGCGGCCGGGCTGCGTCTTTCAGCCGGGCGACCTGTTCGGCCAGACCGACAGCGGTCAGTTGATCGGCAGCTCCTCCGCCAAAATCGCTCAGAAGCCGGGCCGTATCGATCAGATACCGTGCCGAGGCGTCGGCTCCGTTCCCCTCCGCAGCGGCTTTCATGGCCTGCTCCGCTTCATGGATAATTTCAGCCCGTTGCTGGACCTGCACGACACCGCCGCAGCGTTGTGCCGTCTGCACCCTGATCCGGGCAATTCCGGCCAGGGCCGCTTCACGGGAGAACCGGGCGTAGCGTCGCGCGACCGCGGCATACTGCTCCTCGGCCTGGGCTGCTTCACCCGCCTGCTCCATCAGACCGGCCAGCGCCAACCCGGCCAGTGCCCCTTCCCGGGTCGGAGCATCCTCGCGAGCCAGCACCCGGGCGGTGGCCAGCCGGGCATGGGCCGGATCAGGTGGTTGACGCTCCAGCAGAATACGCGCCAAAGCCCACTGTTCGGGAACAGTCGGTCGATCCGGGATTTCGCCGGATGCCGGGAGGAACATTACCTGACCGCCACCGGCCAGACCGGCGACGAAGTAAAAACGGTCCCCGGCCGGGAGCGGTGCCACCGCCATCAAGGCGGCAGAGGTAAGTGGAGCGGCAAACGGAAAACCGTCATCGCCTGTCCTGCCGAGATGCAACCGGTAGATCTGCCCCGATTCCTGGCCGGTCGCGGCGTTCCCCCCGATTGCCGACTGGCGGGTAAAGAGGAGCGTATCGGCACTTTCCCAGGCCGGATACAGGTCACGCTCAACGCCGCTCGTCAACTGGGTAAGCGCCCCCCCTTTTTCGTCCCACAACCAGAGATCGCCATTCTGGTCAGATTTCCGCGACACGAACAGCCAGCGGTGCCCGTCCGGAGAAGGTGCGGCAAACGCGGCATCGATGCCGATTGGCAGCAGCTCGTTCCGGTTATCCTTGAGATGGATCCTCACCAGTTCACGCAGCTCTGACCCCGGCATCTGCCGCTGATAGACAAGGGCAGACCCATCTGCCGAAAAAACCGGTGCATCGTCGGCAGATTCCCGGTCCGTCACCCTCCGGGGAGCATCAGATTTTGTCGGATTGATCAGCCAGACATCACCCTTGACGTCATCCTGCGCATCAACAAACGCAACAAGCGATCCGTCCGCGTTCAGGGCCGGAGCGGCCAGACGGACCGGGCTCGTATGGAGCAGGCGCGGCAGGTCTGGAACAGCGGCGAAAGAATAGAGCCAGAGTTCGTCCCCCTTGTCCCCCCGTTCAACGGTGACCATCCGCTTGCCGTCGGCAGCGCGGGTAGCGTACAGAACCTGGCGCGAGCTGAAGATGGCCGGTTGCGGAATACTTTCGGGACGCGAACGCGGCGCGGAACGGGGCGCGGCCGGGGCTAGCAGTTCATCGCCCAGAGGGAGAGCCTGAGCCACAACCGTACAAATCAGCAGAAGCAGTGCAACTAAAACAACAGTATTCCCCCTCCCTTGACGGGAGGGGGTTAGGGGGTGGGTGAAACTGCAACGAAGTATTTTCATAGCAACCTCCCCCCCACCCTAACCCTCCCCCGCCAGGGGGGAGGGGACTGTTTTTGTTGTAAATATATTAACATTTTCAATAGTTGCCATTTCATAGCGTAATCCACCGGCCGTCAGCCTCCTGAACCCTGGAACCGGGAGCTGAATTCTGGCGGTTCATCTTGGCAAACACCTTGCGAATGGCCGGCAGATCCTTGATCGTAAAGTTTTCATTGGTCTGCACCACCCGCATCATCAGCACCTCACGTGACTGGTTGACCTCCTTCACCACCTGCTGGAATTCGGCCTCACTGTAGTTGGCGGCAAACGACTTCAGCTCCTCGCCTGAAACCTTCGGCGTTTCGCGGGTGAAGGTGGTTAACAGCCCCTCCTGATTTTCTCCGATCCAGCCGAACCGTTTGAACGTCTCGATATCATCGGCATGAAACGCGATCGTCTCCATCGCCCTGGTGGCATCGACCTGTTCCGGAGTATGACGGGGAGGAGCCTCGATTTTTCCGGTCGGGGATACCCCCCGCACCGATGCGACCAGCAACATATCCTCACTCAGGCTGTTGTAGGTCCCCAGTACCTGATTTTCCAGCGACGTCCGCTCGCTGACGACATTGACATCGACCTTGGCCAAGGTGCAACCGGTGAAAAAAAGTGCCAGACAAAGTCCAAGAGAAATGAAACGTGATGATCTACGTGAAGGCACAAAACATCCCCCCTCCCTTGACGGGAGGGGGTTAGGGGGTGGGTGAGGCAACGACATAGCGACTTCATGGCAACCTCCCCCCCACCCTAACCCTCCCCCGCCAGGGGGGAGGGGACTGCTTATTTCAATATTTGCAAAAACGACACTATTTGCTCTATTTTTCATAACTCCTCCGTTTTAACGATAATTCCCCTTTGGGACCGACAACCAGCGTATCAGCCCGCACCAGGTCGAGAACGCGGCGCAATGCGGCGATTGCCGCCCTGTTTTTCACCAGTTCCTGACGCAGTGGCAGCTCGGAAATGCGCAAGCGCTCCACCTTCGGGAGATCGACCGCCACCCCTTTAATCAGTGCTTCCCCCTCCAT
>JBAYTT010000242.1:0-5529 GCA_041675485.1 Pelobacteraceae bacterium
CATGCCGCTTGTGCCCCGCTGCCAGACAATACTCAAGGAAAAAAACACCGTGGCCGACCTGCTGGATCGTGCCGACCACTATCTTTCCTCACCAGTTCTGGAACAGATAGTGGACTTTTCAACATGGCCACAGCACAACAGCCGAGAGCAGGCCGAGCTGATGCTGGCCAGTTCAGCCGAACTAATGGAGATGCACGCCGACCAGAAGCAGCTCATCTGCGCTGAATTATCCAGAATAGTGTTCCTTGCCACCGGGCGGCTGATGCTGCACAATTCCTGGAGTCCGGCCTCGGCTGTTGTATGGCTCAATCATGACATAATTGGCCAGTTGCTGGCAGACCAGCGCGGAGCAGGAATCGTATAATGCAAAGGACATATATGAAAACAGCTGTACAACTGATCGCCTTCCTCGCTCTTGCTTCAGCGCTTTTACAGGGGTGTGCAACGCCACAGATAAACAAACAGGCCGATCTGCTCTACAAAGAGGGCGAACAGTTTTTCCAGGACGGAAAATATGAAGATGCCATCGCCCAGTGGAAAAAGGTGAAGGAATCGTATCAATCCCCGGAACTGACCACAAAAGCCGAACTCAACATCGCAGACGCGTATTTCCTGAATAAGGACTATATCGAAGCGGCCGCAGCGTATGAGGACTTTCGGAAACTTCACCCCAAGCATCCGCAAGCCGACTTTGCGTTGTATCGCCAGGGGATGAGTTATTTCAACCAGATCCACAGTATCGACACGGACCAGACTCCGGTAAAAAACGCGCAAACGACTTTCGACTCCTATCTCAAGCTCTATCCTGCCGGGTCGCAACTGACTGAGGTACAGGAAAAACTGCGGGAATGCCGTGACAAACAATTACAGTACGAACTGTATGTAGGACGCTTTTACCTGAAAACCGGTGCTTATAAAGCTGCCATCGCCCGTTTTGAAGAATCTCTCAAAATGTTTCCCGATGCGGCTCGCCGTGACGAAGTACTGTATTTCCTCGGCAGAGCATGCCTGGAGGATGGCCAGAAAGCAAAGGGACGTGAGGTATTCGGCCAACTGGCTCGTGAATTCCCCGGAAGCGCTTATATAGCCGATGCCAACAAGGCTATGGACTCTTTCTTTTAGTGATCACCAGGGTCCCCGGCATACTTCTTGTGGCACTTCTGCTTGCAGCAGGCTGCAGCAGTCCAGACCTGAGTCGCAATGAAATCCTTCAAACTCTTGCCACCCGTACCGATGCCCTTAACTCCCGGAATATGTCTCGGTACGTCTCTGTTGTATCGCTTCAGTACAACGATAAGGGGAAAAATTTCGCGCAGCTCAAAGCGGGTCTGGAGAAAAATTTCAGGGAATTTGAGCAGATCTCGTACGAGACAGACAAACCATCAATAACCAGTGATGGCACCAGTGCCGAGTCAGTCAGCAGCTACCGGATGAAGGTTAAGGTGCGGGGCAAGGAGATGACACTGAACGGCACCGAGCATCTCCGACTGGCAAAAGAACCGGACGGCTGGAAAATCATTGCAGGGATATAATCAATGACAGGAGACCAGACCACTTTAGTACTGCTGCTTGTCGGAGCAGCCTACCTGATCGGATCAATCCCGACCGGGCTTCTACTCGGCAAGGCATATGGCATTGATGTCCGCAAGGAGGGAAGCGGCAATATCGGCGCAACCAACTTGTACAGGACCGTCGGCCGCAAGGTCGGCATCATTACACTGGTCGGTGACTGTCTCAAGGGATTGCTCCCTGTGGTACTGGTGAAATCCAGTACACTCCCGCCTGAAATAGCCGCCTGGGTTGGACTGGCCGCTTTCTGCGGCCATGTTTTTTCCCTGTTTCTCAAATTTAAAGGGGGGAAGGGTGTAGCCACGGCATTGGGAGTTTTTCTGGCGCTGGCCCCTTTAGCGGTCGCAATTGCGCTGGCGCTGTTTGCCGGTGTGATGTTTATCTGGCGCTATGTTTCACTCGGCTCTGTCTCTGCTGCTGTTGCCATGCCGCTGGCGGTGTATTTCCTGGAAGGAAGCAGAGCCGTCACTGCAGTAACATTTATTATCGCGACGATTGTCATAATCCGCCACCATGAAAACATCAAGCGGCTGCTTTCCGGCACGGAAAACAAATTCAAAGCATAGTCAGGTTCATCACTTCAGGGGAGAAAAGGGAGTCCTGTTTTACCACAGCCGGGCCGCAACAAGCGCTAATGCCCCTGCACCGCTCCCCTCATAACGCCTGACGGCCTGATAAACGCCAGGAAACGTTCCTGAAGATGCTCTGCCGCCTCCATGTCACCAAAAAGACGAAGCACTTCAATGGCACATTCGGCCGTACACAAACCTGACTCCTTCTGGTTTTTCCTGAGATTGTACTGTGATTTTTCACCTGTCTTCAGGCCTATGCGACGCACCTTCTGAAGGTATGGACTCCGCTGGTGAATCTTGCGGGCTTCATGCCAGGTGCCATCTATTATTATGAACTGGGTTATTCCGTTCAGATTGCCATCATTTTCATCGTCGGCACCAGGATAGACGAGCGCAACACCACCGGCCTCAATTTCCTCGACCAGTCGGGCGGGTGGATTCATCCTGTCCCACCGAATCTGCTCTGCAGCACTCCCCAAAACATCAACCACCAGGCGCCCGGTATTGGAGCGCTTCTCAAATTCTTTAAAATGGGTCAATAGCGTAATTTTCATACCATTATTATCCTGACTGCGTCCAATTTTACCCGCCTGATTCCGTTTTTCCCACTGGAAATACTTTCCACACCCATGAACAATACAGAAAATTTACGCTTAAAAGCAAGTATGTCTCTGGTAACGCCCTGGAGCAAAATGCCCATAGAGCTAAAAAAGCCGAAAGATCGGTCTGCTCGCCATCCGTTTATGATTAATTGTTGATTGTATTTTGTATACGTTCAGGTATATTTACCGAATCTTTGCATCAGGACAGTATATGAAAATCGTGTCCCTCATAATTCTGGCGTTGTATCTCCTGCAGCCATTGGCTTGTTTTGCTCATCCTTGCGATTCATTCCTGAACTCCCCGAATGCAGTTGAAACGTCAGAGGAACCAGGAAACCAGTCAAGCAGTCAGGATTCCGACGAGTGCGACTCTACCCTCTGTTGCGGAGAATGTATCTGCCAGAACTCCGGCATCACGGTCAGTTATGCGCCGCTTGTTTCAGTGATCGTCACATCCGAGCGGCACCATATTCTACCAAATATCGTCATACCTATATTTGTCCCTCCGCAGAATATCTCCTGAACCAGCTCAAAACCGTATAACCTGGATAGAATTTAAATCTCCGGCAGTACCGCGTCCTGTGCGCATTCCCGCATAACGAAAACGGGAATAGTACACCTGGCAGTGACACACGCGGAAATTAGACGACAGGATTAAAGTTATTACTGCGCCAAGCGCAGAAAACCACCACAAAGGAGCATGAGCATGAAAAAAATGATCGTAGCAGTACTGGCAACAACCGTTTTTGCAGGATCAGCATTTGCAGCTGACGTGATCGAAATGAAAAAGGGCGTATCCTTCAAGCACAAGGCCCACTCCGAAGCACTTAAGGACTGCACGAAGTGCCACGAAAAAGCCACCGGTGGAAAAATTGCCGGCTTCGGCAAGGATATTGCGCACAAAAAGTGCAAGGAATGCCACAGCGAGATGAAAAAAGGCCCTACAAACTGCAAAGGGTGCCATTCCAAATAGATGAGTATGTTGACTGCGGAGACGGAACATCCCGTCTCCGCAGAGTTCAATCCTCCGTTGACTGCAAAACCACCTCTCTGACGGCATAAATGCGTTTCCGAAGAATCTCTATGTCTTGAGGGCCTCATACATCCCAGCACACGATGAAGTTGACTCCGAACCCGCCCGAGCAGCAGCGACCGATCAGATCATCCCCTGTTCCTTGACCTCCGCCTTGAGCCAGGCGTAGACCACCGGGGCCGCAACCAGCCCGGCAACACCGAACGCGGCCTCAAGCAGCAGCATGGCGCTCAGCAGTTCCCACGCGGTTGCCTGCACTTCGTGCCCGACAATCCGGGCATTCATGAAATACTCAGCCTTGTGGATCAGCACCAGGAACAACAGTGAAGCAGCGCCGACGCCCGGAGACACACCGAGACTGATGACGACAATGGCGGTGTTTGACACCAGATTTCCCACCACGGGAAGCATGCCAACGGCAAACGTAAACAGCACCAGGATTGTTGCCATGGGGAGGTGAACACCGAACATCGGCAGCACAGCCAGCAGATACACGGCAGTCAGGGCCGTATTGAGGCCGGATATTTTAACCTGGGCAAAGACGACCTTGTCAAAGGCCGTGGCAAGGGTGCGCAACCGAGAACGGAGGGCGTGGATAAAAGGTGGCGACTTCTCGTGCTCCCCGAAATGATGGACAGCAGCCATGCCTCCGACGACCATCCCCAAAAGGATATGAGCAAAAACCTTGATGCTTTCCATTCCGGCCATCGATATCTTCTGGACATGGTCACCCAGCAGAACACCCAGCTGCTCACGCAACCCTTCAGTGGTCGTCGGCAGTACTTCGGCAATCGTATCAGGCAGCGTTCGGCGCAAGCTGCCGAGCGTATCGACAATCGTGGTCAGCAGGGCGGCGATGCCGTGGCTGCTGCCGACGAAGGACCAGATGGTGGCACAGGCGCTTGTCAGGCAGCTAATGACGCAGATAACCACCACTCCCAAAGCCGCCTTGTGGGCAAAGCGGTTCATGTTCTGCGGAAGATGCCGGGCGAGCTTCAAGGTCAGCACGTACACCGCCAATCCCGCAAACACCGCGGGCACCAGATGGAAGTGCAGTATCAGCACGACAGCGGCTGCGGCCAGACAATAGCTGATAGTGACATGTCGGGGCATAGACAACTCTCTAAAAGCGGATAAAAAAAGGGTTCCTAATGTGTTTGGTCAAGCAGCGCAACCCTGCCTGCTTTATACCATCAAAAATCGAATAGTTCACTTAACAATGATTTTTTCTTGTGCTGGCCGTAATGACCTCCCCCATGCTGTTGTTTGTTGCCATGATGATTGTCGTGACCCCGGTTCACATGTGAAGACGGATATTCCGGCTCACGGAAACGGGGCGGGGGAACATCAACCGACTGCGGCACCGCCATAACGGCAGAACGTTCGATAATTTTGTCGAGTTCCCCCCGATCCAGCCATACGCCACGGCATTGCGGGCAGTAATCAATCTCGATTCCCTGGCGGTCAGACATCAACAGATCGGTGGTTGTACATACGGGGCATTTCATGTGTGCGTTCTCCTTGTGTTTTTATGATCTAGTCGTTTGTGACGGAGGAACCCTTCCGCACAGGCTTTTTTCCGATAATCAGCGAAGCAAGCACGGACATGGCCAGACAGGTGAAGATTACCAGCAGTGACACCTGAATCGGGATTTCGAACCCCATGGCCGCCGCAATCATCTTGCCACCCACGAAAGCGAGAATTGATGATATCCCCAACTTCAGGTAGACGAACATCCCCATGATGCTGGCC
>JBAYTT010000243.1:0-5524 GCA_041675485.1 Pelobacteraceae bacterium
CTGCAGCTCATGAAAAAAGAGCAGCAGAATTTTATCGATGACGGCAATTTTCATATTCTGCTAGAAAGCTGCTGCCAATGCTTCTGAAGCGTCACTGACGAAGATGAATTGCAGGTCGTTGCGGACGTTGTCCGGGATATCTTCCAGGTCATCCCGGTTGCGTTCCGGCGCTATGACCGTGCAGACCCCTGCCCGATGAGCAGCCAGCACTTTCTCTTTCAAGCCGCCAATAGCAAGGACCCTGCCGGTTAAGGTTATTTCTCCGGTCATGGCGACATTGCGGCGCGCAGCCTTTCCGGTCAGGAGCGAAACCAGAGCCGTGACCATGGTGATGCCTGCGGAAGGTCCGTCTTTGGGGATGGCCCCGGAAGGAACGTGAATATGAATGGTTCGATTCTCGAACGCCTCCGGCTGGATGCCGAATTCCTCGGCATGAGCTTCTATGTATGAGAGAGCTGCCCGGGCTGATTCTTTCATCACGTCGCCCAGTGAACCGGTCAGAATCAACTCTGCTTTGCCTGGCATGGAGGTGACTTCGATGAAGAGAATATCTCCTCCGGTTTCAGTCCAGGCCAGGCCGGTTACTACACCGATACGGTCATTCTCGGCAGCTACTTCGTTATGGAATTTTTTTGGCCCGAGCAGTTCCGCGACGATGTCAGGGGTAATGCCGCTCCGCGCTGCCTTGTCCTGGGTGATTTCCTTGGCGATCTTGCGGCAGATCGAGGCAATCGTCCGTTGCAGGCCTCGCACACCCGCCTCACGGGTGTAGTCACCGATAACTTTTTCCAACGCTTCGTCATTGAAGGTAAGCCCACGGTCAGAAAGGCCGTTTTCCTCCAGCTCGCGTGCGATAATGAAATTTTTTGCGATCTGCATTTTTTCCTGACTGCTGTAACCAGCGAGGCGGATAACCTCCATGCGATCCTTGAGCGGCCCCGGGATCGGATCAAGCTGGTTTGCCGTGGTGATAAACATGACTTTTGAAAGGTCAAAAGCGACGTCGAGATAGTGGTCGTTAAAACTGAAGTTCTGCTCCGGATCAAGCACTTCTAAAAGGGCACTGGCCGGATCACCACGGAAGTCATTGCCGAGCTTGTCGATTTCATCGAGCATGAAGATCGGGTTGTTGACGCCGCAGCGGAAAAGTTCCTTGATAATGCGTCCCGGCAATGCTCCGATATAGGTGCGGCGGTGACCACGGATCTCGGCTTCATCCCTGACGCCCCCCAATGAAATACGCACAAATTTTCGTCCCATTGATCGGGCGATCGACTTGCCCAGGGAGGTTTTGCCGACTCCCGGCGGGCCGACAAAGCAGAGCACCGGTCCCTTCATGTTATCTTTGAGTGAGCGTACTGCGAGAAATTCCAGAATGCGTTCTTTGACTTTTTTCAGATTATAGTGATCTTCGTTGAGAATTTCCTCTGCCCGAACCATGTCGAGACTGTCGGCAGTGCTTATGTTCCACGGCATCCCGGCCAGATAATCAAGATAGGTCCGGGATACGTTATATTCCGGTGATGCCTGGTTGATCCGCTCAAGCCGCTTCAACTCTTTATCGGCGATTTTCTTGATATCTTCGGGAAGTCCGGCCTCTTCGATTTTTTTGCGCAGCTCGTTCATGTCGGCCGAGCGGGGATCCTCATCACCCAGCTCTTCCTGGATGTGTTTCATCTGCTCGCGCAGGATATATTCCTTCTGGTTCTTGCCGACCCGCTTGGTGACTTCACCGGCAACCTCGTTCTTGATCTGCATCCGCTGCACTTCATTGGTAAGATGCACATAGACCTTTTTCAAACGTTCCAGCGGGTCAACCGTTTCCAGCAACTCCTGCAGATCGGTGATAGGCAGATTGACATACAGTGCCACCAGATCTGACAGACGAGCCGGGTTATCGATGTAATCAATCATTTTCATGACATCGTCCGGGAGCGGCTTTCCATGAGAAAGCGCTATTTTTAACAAAGCGTTCAGACTCTGGACAAGTGCTTCGGATACAAGATTTTTTTCCACAAACTCACGGACGATTTCACAATGAGCCAGGGTCAGTGCTCCGGCCGGCTCAGTATCCAGAATCCGCACGCGCGTCACACCTTCCAGAGAAACCTTGTAGCGCCCGTCATCCATTTTTAATATCTGGGTAACTTTGCAGAGGGTTGCAATCTCGCATCTGCCGCCCGGGAGTTCTTTGGCGGGGTCGTCCGGTCGCTCAAAGGCAAATACAACATATTTTTCATAGTTATCCGCCTCTCTGAACGTCGCGATATCCTTTCCGCCGACATACACCGGAAACAGCATGTAGGGGAAAACAACGGCCTCTTTTTGCGTGTAAAGCGGCAATCTTGATGGTATTTCTATGGTTGTGTGCGGCATCTTCAGTTGTTCCTTTGTTATTTGTTATAAACCATAATGTAAGGTCTTGAATTGTAGCACACTTCAATAAACAAGCAAAGCCTCAGACAGGCTTTCCGGATCGGACGGCACTATTTTCGGGATATTTCAGCCAGCCCATTTCCATTCAGCACCAATCACATTATTCGGATTTTACGCTTGACAAGATTTGTAATATGATTAAGATAAAAACTATCCTGTTAGGAATCAAATATTTAATCGAAAGGAGACCCTGCCAATGTGGACTGCAAGATTTAAGATTCGTCCGGTTTCCCACTGCAAAGAGGGTTGCCATAGTTAGCCCGCTGCCGAGTGGCAGTGGGCGTCCGGAATAAAAGCCCCCGCTGTCATCGGACAGGGGGGCTTTTTTTTTGTCGTACCGCCTGTAATCTGCTATGATGCCCGCCACTCCAATCAAGTCACTACGAAAAGACGAGAGATTCGCATGAAAAAATACCTTATTATTTTTGTTGGAATCATTCTAATAGGTGGCATTGCCGGCTATTTTTTTTATAAACGAACCCCGGAGGTGACTTATAAAACCGCTAAAATCGAGCGAGGCACGATTGTTTCGACGGTCGCTGCCACCGGTAATCTTTCGGCGGTAACCACAGTTCAGGTCGGCACCCAGGTTTCCGGAACGATCCAGAAGCTCTATGTTGATTATAACTCGCGAGTAAAAAAAGGTCAGTCGATCGCCGAAATTGACCCTTCTCTGTTCAATGCTTCGGTGGAACAGTCTCAGGGGAACTTTCTCAGTGCCGAGGCCAATCGGCAAAAAGCAACAGTTGCCTTGGCTGATGCCGAGCGAACCTACAGCCGCAACAAAAAACTGCTGAGCGATGGCATTATCTCGCAGAGCGATTTCGATGGTGCCGAAACCGCACTCCAAACGGCGAAAGCGTCGGTAAAAGCTGCCGAAGGGAGCATTGCCCAGACTCGCGGTGCCTTAATGCAGTCGAAAACCAACCTGCGCTACTCCATAATCCGCTCGCCGGTGGATGGGGTGGTCATCTCCCGTGCCGTTGATGTCGGCCAGACTGTTGCCGCCTCATTTTCAACCCCGACGCTGTTCACGATCGCCCAGGATTTGACCAAGATGCAAATCGAGGTGAGTGTTGACGAAGCCGATATCAGCCGTATCCAGCTTCACCAGAAAGCCACGTTCACGGTGGATTCCTATCCGGAGCAGACGTTTCGCGGCAAGGTCATCCAGATCCGCAGCGCTCCGATTATCACCCAGAACGTGGTCACCTATGTCGTGGTCGTCAGCGTAGACAACAGCGATCTGAAACTGAAGCCGGGGATGACGGCCAATGTGTCGGTCGAGGTGGCCAAGAATGATGACGTGCTGAAGCTTCCCCCTGCCGCGCTCCGCTTCAAGCCCAAGGGCAAGGGTGATGAGGCTAAGGCGAAGGGGAATGGCGCTGCAGACCGTTCCGGAACTTCCGGCCAGCGTCCGGCTGGCGGCGGAAGAGTCGGTTCCGGCAAAGGGAGGGGGCAGCAGGTGTACCTGCTCAAGGAAGGAAAACCGGTGGCGATTGCTGTGAAAACCGGCATTGCCAACAACAGCAGCATCGAACTGGTCGAAGGTGACCTGAAGGAAGGCGATGAGGTCATAATCGAGCAGATCGGCGGCGATTCCAAGAAAAAAGCGGGCGGATCGCCGATGGGGCGGCCATTCTAAATGAGCAGCGTCATTTCCTTAACCGATATCCGCCGGGTTTTCAGCATGGGTGATCAGCAGTTTGAGGCGCTCAAGGGGGTTTCGTTCGATGTTACTGCCGGTGAATTTGTCGCCATCATGGGGGCCTCCGGGAGCGGCAAATCAACCAGCATGAATATCCTCGGCTGTCTGGATCGCCCCACCTCGGGCACGTATCTACTCGACGGTCTGGATGTGGGGGGCATGACGCCCAATCAGCTGGCCGACATCCGCAACAAAAAGCTCGGTTTTGTCTTTCAGGGGTTCAATCTGCTGGCCCGTACCCCGGCGGTCGAAAATGTTGAGCTGCCGCTGGTGTATGCCGGTCTTCACTCAAAAGAGCGCCGTCAAAAAGCCCTGCTGGCCATGGAACAGGTCGGACTCTCCGGCAAGGAGAACAACCACCCCAGCCAGCTTTCCGGCGGCCAGCAGCAGCGGGTTGCCATCGCCCGCGCCCTGGTCAACAATCCCGCCGTCATTCTGGCCGATGAGCCGACCGGCAATCTGGACAGCACTACCAGCGCCGAGATCATGGGTCTGTTTACATCTCTCAACAAACAGGGGATTACCATCATCATGGTGACCCATGAACAGGATGTGGCGGCCTACGCGGGACGGCAGATAACCTTCAGGGACGGGAGAATCATTTCAGACCATTTGACCGGACTAACGGCATAGCCATGGATTTTCTACAGACGCTCAAAATAGCCCTCCGCGCCCTGCGCACCAACAAAATGCGCTCGTTCCTGACCATGCTCGGCATTATCATCGGCATTGCCGCAGTCATTGCCATGATGGCGGTCGGGTCGGGCGCCAGTTATGTCATCTCCCAACAGATCGCCAGTATCGGCAGCAACATCGTGCTGATCATCCCCGGATCCACGACCAGCGGCGGCCTGCGCACCGGCAGCGGGGGGGCACAGACGCTGACCAGCGACGACGCCAAAGCGATCATGACCGATTGTCCGTCCGTGGCCTACGCGGCGGGTACGGTCAGAACCTCCGGGCAGGTTGTCAACGGCAACATGAACTGGTCATCGGTGATCATGGGAGGGACGCCCGAGCTGTTTGAAATCCGTGAGTGGCCGGTCGTCTCCGGTCGCCCCATCAGCCAGCAGGATGAGGATGGAGCGGTCAAAGTCTGCCTACTCGGACAGACAGTGGCCGAAAACCTCTTCGGTTCCGCCGACCCGGTCGGCAGCATAGTCAGGATCAAGAAGATTCCCTTCACGGTTATCGGAATTCTGGAGCGCAAGGGGCAGTCGCCCCAAGGGCAGGACCAGGACGACGCCGTGTTTGTGCCGTTGCGTACAGCCCAGCGCAACCTGGTCAGGTCGCAGCGTACGGGAATTGTCGGCGCGATCATCGTCAAGGCGAAAAGTGAGGATGTGATAGCCAAGGCGGAGAGCGAAATCCAGGCGCTTC
>JBAYTT010000244.1:0-5443 GCA_041675485.1 Pelobacteraceae bacterium
AGGCTGCTTGACCGTATCAAAAACAACTTTGAAATGTCGCACTGCTACCTCATGGACAAAAATGGTGTGACGGTTGCTTCATCGAACAGAAACGAGAATAACGGATTTGTCGGTACCTCCTTTGCCAACAGGCCGTATTTTGCCGGTGCGGCGGCAGGCCGTCTTACCACGTATTTCGCCCTCGGCAAAATCACCCGCGAAAGGGGCTACTTCGCGTCAATACCGGTTATCGGCAGCGACGGCACGATTACCGGAGTTGTGGCTGTAAAGAGGAATGTAACGATTGTCGAGGAGTTCTTTAAAAAGTACTCTCATGTATATCTGGCCAGTCCCGAGGGGATCATTTTCATCTCCAGCAGGCCGGACTTCCTGTTCAGGAGCCTATGGCCGGTTGCTGAAAGAAAACGTTCCGAATTGCTGACGTCCGGGCAGTTCGGAGACATCGCGTTTGAACCGTTGCTGGCTGCAGAGCCCGGGACTGGAACGTATGTCAGGTTTGAAAACGAGGAACATTACCTGCAGCGTCTGCCGTTCGGCAGAGATGGCTGGTCGCTGGTAGTAATGGATGACCCCGGTATCGTTTCAAGTTACCGCATGTTCGGCATCATGCTTACCGCCGTATTTGCTCTGCTGCTCCTGTTTTTTTTCAATCTGCTGCTCTACAAAAACAGGTCGCTTGAGACGGCCAGAGATCTCCTCAAATCCAGGGATGACTGGAAACTGACATTCGACACGGTGCCTGATTTTATAGCGATCATTGGTGCCGATTACCGCATAACGAGCATGAACAGTGCAATGGCGAAGCGATTGAGCATTTCCCCGCAAGAGGCGGTCGGCAGGCTCTGTTATGAACTGCTGCATGGCTCCCAGGAACCGCCCGCCTCCTGCCCCCATCGAAGAATGCTTGCTTCAGGCAGAACCGAATTTGAAGCAAGTTTTAATAAAAACCTGAATGGCTATTTTATCATTACCGCAGCTCCAGTCCTTGCTGAAGACGGAACTATCGCATCATCAATCCATGTGATGCACGATATCAGCGAGTTGAAAAAGCTGGAGCAGTCGCTGAAAGAGTATGCGCAGCGGCTTGAATTTGTATTGGAGGCATCAAACGATGCTTCTTGGGAGTGGGATATACGTACCGATCAGTGTGTTTTGAATTCGATGTTTTATGAAATGTTGGAATATACCCCCGGAGAAGTGGACATCAATTTTGATCTACTTATGAAAACCATTCATCCTGATGATGTCTACGAATTGGAAAAAGCACTGACAGGGCTCATGCTGGGTCAGAACCGTATTTACCCGGTCCAGTGCCGCATGGTCACAAAGTCGGGGAAACTAAGGCATGTCATGGGGAGGGGAAAGATTGTCATGTTTGACGAAGACGGCCTTCCAAGCAAAATGGCCGGGGTTGTTACCGACGTCACGGAAATGAAACAGCTCAGCGATGAAGTTAACCGTATCAATAACCTGGAATCGATCGGCCTCCTTTCCGGTGGGCTGGCTCATGACTTCAACAACGTACTGAACATTATTTACGGCAACATAAGTTTTGTCAAAATGCTGGCCGGGGGCGAATCGGCATTTCTTGAGCCACTTAACGATGCGGAAGAAGCATGCGAGCGTGCCAAGGAACTTGGCATCCGTCTGCAAGCCTTATCGCATGGCAGTGCTCCATTCAAGGAGCCGCTAGCACTCGCAGAGCTCATTGAGGATACTGCGGTGACGCTATTCAAGGGCGCAAATATCTCGCACTCTCTTTTCGCGGCGGCTGACGTCATTTCGATAGAAGCAGACCCGAGACAGATCAGGCAGGTGTTTGAAAATCTGCTGACCAATGCAAAAGAGTCGATGTCCGCGGGCGGAACAGTCGCGATATATATTAATAATTACCTGGTCGGCGACAATAAAATACTGCCACTCGCAGCAGGCCGCTATGTTTGTATTATTTTACAGGATGACGGCAAGGGTATCCCTGAGGAGAATCTTCCTAAAATATTTGATCCCTATTTTTCGACCAAGGATACCTTCAGTCAAAGGGGATTGGGTCTTGGACTCTCCATTTGTCATGCCATCCTGAAACGGCATAATGGGCATATTTCCGTAGTATCGACAGTGAAAATTGGCACTAGAGTTGCCTTGTATCTACCGACTTCCGTAGTGGAAACAACGATTACGTCCAAAGGGTGATCATGAAATGACCAACGAAGCCTATAAAATTCTCATTGTGGACGATGAAGAACTGAATCGAAAGCTGTTGTCCCGTCTGTTGTCTTGTGCCCAGAATTCCCTGTATACGGCCGGAAACGGAAAAGACGCTCTGGAGCTTGCTGAGCGGATCAATCCTGATCTGGTCCTTCTCGACGTGTTGATGCCAGGCCTTGATGGCGCCGAGACCTGCAGGATGCTGAAAAGCACCGAGGGGACAAGCCGGATCCCCATAATCATGCTGACTGCCCATCCGGACAAGGACACCAAGTTGCGCTGCCTCAAGGCCGGCGCCAACGATTTTCTTGCCAAACCGGTTGACAATGACGAGCTGCAATTGCGGGTGAATAACCTGCTCGAGTTCAAGAAACATGCGGAAACGAGAACATGGAACTCCCTTCTGGAGAAAAGCAAGGAAACGCTCGAAGAAAAAAACCGGGAACTCGAAGCGGCTTTGCAGGAAATTGAAAGGGCTCAGGCGCAGATCATCCAACAGGAAAAAATGGCCTCAATCGGCCAGATAGCCGCAGGAGTGGCTCATGAGATCAATAATCCGGTTGGTTACATCATGAGCAATCTGGGATCGCTGCAAAAGTATTTCAGCAAACTGACCGGATTCATCGAAATCCAGTCAGGGATGATAACAGATAGCGATCACAAAGGGAGGCTTGCCGATCAGAGGAGGACCAGTAAGCTGGATATTATTATTGAGGATACCGCCGACCTGATCAGAGAGTCCATCGAAGGGGCCGAACGGATCAAAAAGATTGTGCAGGACTTGAAGGGCTTTGCTCGTACCGACGAGGATGAAAGAAAACCGGCGGATATTAACGCAGGTATTGAGAGCATGCTGAATGTGATTTGGAACGAGTTGAAATACAAGGTGACGCTGATCAGGGATTTTGGCGATATTTCCATGGCTGATTGCAATATCGGACAGTTGAGTCAGGTATTCATGAATATCGTCGTGAATGCGTCCCATGCGATTGAGCAGCAGGGAGAAATAACGATCAGGACGTTTCAGGAGAATGCTCACATAATAGTTGTGATTTCTGATAACGGGTGCGGAATCCCAAAAGAAATCTTTGGTAAAATATTCGAACCATTTTTCACGACAAAGGAAGTTGGCAAAGGGACCGGTCTGGGATTAAGCATATCATACGGTATTGTGAAGAAACATAACGGCGAGTTGACTGTTGACAGCGAGGTAGGCAAGGGTACGACGTTTACGGTGAAGATTCCGATTGTCAGTGGACAAGAAGCCGAAATACGAAACCAATCCTCAGTTCTCTGACTGGATATCGAGTCTGCCTGATTTTCCTCAGTCGGTATCGGCCTTGGCATCGACCCCGGTGATTTTGACAGTTATTTACGCTTCATGCTTAAATATGGTTGACGATCTGCTAATATGCTCTATTATTTTGAAGCTGTTTACACGAATAGCGGTGCAAGTGCAGGACATCATATTATAAAGAGGAGGCTGAGATGGCGTTACGAGTTGCAATCAACGGATTTGGCAGGATCGGAAGAATGGTTCTGAGAGCCGCATGTAATGACAAGGAGTTTGAGTTCGTCGCAATTAACGATCTTACCGATGCAGCTACCTTGGCTCATCTTTTCAAGTATGATTCCGTACATGGGCAATTTGACGGAAGCGTTGAAGCGCGCGACGGTCAGCTCATTATTAACGGCAAAGCAATCACGGTTCTTGCTATCAAAGAACCTGCGGAATTGCCATGGGGCAAAGAAAATATCGATGTGGTCATCGAATCAACCGGCCGCTTCACTGCCAAGGAAAAGGCGGTTGCTCACCTGCAGGCTGGAGCAAAGCGGGTTATAATCTCTGCTCCGGCAACCAACGAAGATATTACGATCGTTATGGGTGTCAACGATCACCTGTATGATCCGCAGAAGCATTTCGTCATTTCAAACGCTTCCTGCACGACCAATTGTCTGGCACCCGTTGCCAAGGTACTTCATGAAGCATTCGGAATTGAAAAGGGGTTGGTAACAACAATTCATTCCTATACCAATGATCAAAATATTCTCGATCTGCCCCATAAAGACCTGCGTCGCGCCCGTGCTGCCGCCATGTCGATAATTCCTACCACTACCGGAGCTGCCAAAGCTGTTTCCCTGGTGTTGCCTGAATTAAAAGGAAAGCTTGACGGCCTTTCCATTCGTGTGCCGACTCCCAATGTCTCGCTGGCTGATATTGTGCTTACCCTGAGTAAGCCGGCTGATACCGCACAGGTAAATGCCGCACTGAAGGCAGCAGCAGAAGGGCCTCTGAAAGGTATACTCGGCTATGAGGAGGCGCTGCTGGTTTCAGTTGATTATAATGGCAACCAGCTCTCTTCGATTGTCGATGCAACCTGTACCAAGGTGATCTGTGACACAATGGTGCGGGTCCTCTCCTGGTATGACAATGAAACAGGTTTTTCCAGCCGGGTTGTTGATCTTCTCAGGCTGATCAAATCGAAAAAATAGTTTTTGTATTAAATCCTAAAATTAAGGGGGGAAATATTTTCCCCCTTTTTTTAACTTAAAAACAGGAGGTGGACAGTGTCGATTCGTTATATCGATGAAATCAAGGATCTAAAGGGAAAAAAGGTTTTCATTCGTGTCGATTTTAATGTGCCTCAGGATGACAAGGGGGCTATTACCGAGGATACCCGTATCGTGGGGGCGGTGCCAACAATAAAATACGCTCTTGAACAGGGCGCCAAAGTTGTCCTGGCTTCCCATCTCGGTCGCCCCAAAGGGGAGAAAAAAGCCAAATACAGTATGGCTCCCGCCACTGCACGTCTTTCCGAATTGCTTGGCAAACCGGTAATCCAGGCCCCTGACTGTTTCGGGCCGGAAGTTGATGCACTTGTCAATGCCATGAAACCGGGTGAGGCGGTCATGCTCGAAAATGTCCGTTTTTATCCCGGTGAGGAAAAGAACGACCCCGCTTTTGCTGAAAAGCTTGCCAATGGCTGTGAAATTTACGTCAATGACGCATTCGCGGTGTCGCATCGTGCCCATGCTTCGGTCGAAGCGATTACCAGGCATATCCCGGTTATTGCCGCCGGCTTTCTGATGAGAAATGAAATGACCTTTTTTGACAAGGCCATGCAGAATCCTGTCAGGCCATTGGTCGCGATACTGGGCGGAGCCAAGGTGTCAGGTAAGCTGGAGGTTCTCGAAACGCTGATCAACAAGGTTGACAAGGTTGTTATCGGTGGCGGCA
>JBAYTT010000245.1:0-5375 GCA_041675485.1 Pelobacteraceae bacterium
ACGATTATCGGCAACAAGATCATCCCGACGACGCTCGAATTCATGGACTACGCCACCCTGCAATGCGTCGAGCGCCGCTTCAGCCTGGGGATTCCCGCGGAAGGAAGGGCGGTACTGCTGATCGAGGTGGATGGCGACAGGGACCTGATCGAGAAACAGGCGGCGCACATCCATGAGCTGATCAAACCGCTGGGACTGGTGCAGTTCCGGGCAGCCAGGGATGCTGCCGAATCGGAAGAACTCTGGCGGATACGGCGGCTGGTTTCGCCATCACTGCGGGATATCAACCCGACCAAGTATAATGAGGATGTCGTGGTGCCGCGCAGCAAAGTGCCCGACATCATCCGCACCATCGAGAAGATTCAGGCCAAATACGATATCCCGATCGTCAATTTCGGGCATGCCGGCGACGGCAATATCCATGTCAATATCATGATCGACAAGTCTGTTCCCGGCATGGATGAAAAGGCGCATGAAGCGATCCGCGACGTGTTCCAGGCAGCGCTTGATCTGAACGGCACCATGTCGGGTGAGCATGGGGTCGGACTCTCCAAGGCCCCCTACATCGAACTGGAACTTTCGCCCCATCAGATCGCCGCCATGAAGGCAATCAAAGCTGCTCTCGATCCCAACAACATATTGAATCCGGGGAAAATGTTTCCCTGGAAGGAGAAATAACATGACACATGATACACAAAAAGAAATTCAGAAGGCGTCGCTGGTAGGACGTATTCTGTCAATGGAATTTTTTCTGCTGGTGATGGGTATTGCCTTGCTGGTCTACGGAATTTCCAATGACGCGACCATGATTATTTTCTGGGCATGCGTCATCATCCCCGGTGTGTTCATCCTCTCCATGGTGCGCAGGAAGGACTGGACAAAGCACTGGCAGGAAATGGAAGCCGAACATAATGCGCGTCTGGAGATGGAGGAACGTCGAAAGAGCGCTGCCGCTGAAGCCAGGAAAGCTGATGCCGATGGGAAATAATCTCGGCACCATAATCCTGGCATCCGCATCGCCCCGCCGCACCGAGTTGATGTCCCTGGCCGGAATCGAGTTCAGCGTGGTGCCTGCCGACATCTGCGAAGATGCCCTTCCGGGCGAAGAACCTGCCGATCATGTCATTCGCCTCTCGCGCGAAAAAGCCGATGCCGTTGCAGCGGCTAACGATGGCCGCTTCTTCATCGGTGCCGACACGATTGTGGTGCTGGATGGCGCAATTCTCGGCAAACCGGTTGATACCGCCGATGCAAGGCGGATGCTGTCCGGCCTGTCCGGGAGAGATCATGAAGTCATCACCGGCTTCACTGTTTTTGACAGAATCAGCGGAATCCATATCAGCCGCAGCGTCTGCACGGAAGTGACCTTCAAAAAGCTGGAAGACAAAGAGATCGACGCGTATATCGCCACCGGCTGCCCGATGGACAAGGCCGGAGCCTATGCGATCCAGGGCGGGGCGGTTCACTTTGTCCGTTCGATCAACGGCTCGTACACCAATGTGATCGGCCTGCCGATGACGGAACTGTATGAAGTGCTTCAGACCATGCAGGCAGCGGCACAGTGACCGGCCATGACCATCTCCCGTAATCTTGCCACGATCAACGCACGCATCCGCATGGCAGCCGAACAAGCCGGCCGCGATCCGGCCTCCGTCCGCCTGGTTGCGGCATCCAAAACCCGCCCGGCAGCGGATATCAGTGAGGCATACCATGCGGGACAGACGGTTTTCGGAGAAAATTATATCCAGGAACTGGTTGAGAAGCTGACCGAGGTGGGGGAAGCTGTCGAGTGGCATGTTATCGGCCATCTGCAGAGCAACAAGGTCAAATACATTGCCGGCCAGGTGGCGATGATCCATTCTGTTGATCGCATTTCACTGGCTCAGGAGATCGACCGGCAGTGGGGGAAACTCGGCAAGGTCTGCGACGTACTGATCCAGGTAAATGTTTCCGGCGAGGCAACCAAATCGGGAACGACCGAAGAAGGGGCGCTTCAATTGGTACGGGAATGCGCTCTGCTGCCACACATCAAAGTGCGGGGACTGATGACAATGCCGCCGTTTTTTGACGATCCTGATGCTGCCCTCCCTTTTTTTGCCGAGTTGCGACGGTTAGCCGAGTCCATTTCCGCGCAACGGATTGCAGGTGTTGAAATGCGTGAGCTTTCCATGGGGATGTCGGGCGATTTTGAGACGGCAATTCAGGAGGGTGCCACGCTGGTGCGGATAGGTACGGCGATTTTCGGGGAACGGTAGCAGCGACTTCATACAGAAGGCGATTCTAACTCAACGGCGCTACGAAAGTCTTTTAAACAAATTTTTTCATTGGCTTACAGCTCCGGCACTGCGCGCGGAAGCAGCATGGTATCCGGCCGATCCATTTCTTCTATATATTTCAGCACGAACCGTTGGACGGATTCTACCGCTCGCGGAATGTCCCACTTTTTCAGATCACGCTCTTCCACCATGTTGCTGATCCCGCGAATTTCAAGACAATCAACACCGCAGCGCAGACAGACCTGAGCCACCGCCGCACCCTCCATGTTTTCAATCAGGGGGTTCCAGCGATGCACCAGATCAGTACCATGTTTGCGGGTACCGCTACAGGTCGATACCGTGGCAGAACGGCCGCGCATCAGAAACACGCCATAATAATCCGCCAGCTGCATGGCCTTTTCCGAGGCATGCCGGGAAAGCGGCAGCAGATTATAACAACTGAGCCCTCCCTGTTCGACGGAAGGAAGATTCATGTAACGCAGGTCTTTCCAGCCATCCGCAACGGCCACACCGTCATCGGCCAGCACTTCCTCGCTCGCCACGACAAGATTACCGACTTTAAGGCCGCTGCCGATATATGCTCCGGCACAGCCGGTGTTGATGACAAGCTGGGGCTGGTAACGATCAATCATAACAGCAGTGACGGCTGCCGCATTGACCTTGCCGACCCCACCGGCACAGACAACAACCCGCAGATTGCCGATAGTCCCTTCGACATACTCGTAACCACCCGCCTTTACCCTGCCGGAATGGCCAAGCGCTTTTTCCAGCTGTTCAGTTTCCTTCGGTACGGCTGCTATGACAATGATTGGTTTCATCGGGCTTCCCTTGATATCGTCAACCGTTTTCGTTCCCGAAAAGCAGCCAGGTCATCAACGGTATCGATGTCCTGCCATTCAGGAAGCAGAGAGGCAGTGGCCCCTGAATCCCGCACTGCCGACAGACTCCGTTCAAGCACCTCGGCACTGCTCCAGGGAATGTTGGTAAAAAGCTGCGGCCACACCTGGCGCGCCCCAAGCAGGTAGTAGCCGCCATCCTTGCTCGGACCGAAGATGACGTCGCCCTGCTCTCCATCCAGAAGACGATACGCTTCCAGGATGTATGAGATTGGCAGGTCGGGGGCATCGCTGCCGATAATGCAGCAGCAGTCGCAGCCCCCGGCAAACATCTCTTCAAACGCCGCCTGCATGCGCTGCCCCAGGTCTCCCGGACCCTGGCAGCGGGAGTTGCACCGGTACCTCTCTGCCAGAAGCGGGAGCGATTCCTCTTCACAGGCCCAGTAGACAACAGTCTCGACGTCGTTCAACTGGCGGCAGTTTTCCAGCACATCCTGCAGCATGGTTTCATACAACTCTGCAGCGGCGCGGGCGCCAATTGATGCCGCCAGACGTGTTTTGACCAGTCCGGGGAGCGGTTCACGGGCGAAGACTATCAGCCCTTTGTTCATCTCCGATCCAGCTCCACGGCGGCATAGGCCGAATGGTTGTGAATCGATTCGAAGTTCTCCGCCTCGACCGAAAACCAGGTGATGTTTTCAAGCGCCGCCAGGCGGGAGTGGGCCTCACGCACCATATCCTCCACGAAACGGGGGTTTTCGTAGGCGTGTTCGGTGACGAACTTCTCGTCGGCACGTTTGAGCAGGGAATAGAGCGGACTGGAGCCGCATTGCTCGATCAACTCCACCAGGTCCTCGATCCAGATGAAGTCACGGTAGCGTACCCTCACGGTCATGATGCTCCGCTGGTTGTGAGCGCCGAAACGGGACAGCTCACGGCTGCAGGGACAGAGCGAGGTAAGCGGCACTTTGATGCCGAGGACGAAGTCAAGGTCGTTCGTCATGGAGGCACTGAATTCGCAGGTGTATTCCATCAGGCTCTTGGCACCCGAAACCGGCGCGGCCTTGTCGATGAAATAGGGAAACTGGATTTCAAGATGGGCACTCTCCGAACCGAGCTTCGACTTCATCTCTTCAAGAATCGTCTCAAGCTTGTCGAGGGCGATCTGCTCGCGATACTTGTTGAGAATTTCCACAAAGCGGCTCATGTGGGTACCCTTGAACTGATGCGGCAAATCGACGTACATGTTGATCCTGGCCACCGTATGCTGCAGGGTACGGTTCTTGTCCATCACCACGATCGGATAGGTAATATCCTTGACTCCGACCTTGGCAATCGGTATGCGACGGGTGTCCGGGCGTTTCTGCATATCCGGCATGGGAGCCAAACCGGGGGAAGTGGACGTTTTTTTCATGGATGGTTGTCCTGTTGTACGTCCCCTTCAACTCCGCTGGGACGGCTTTCGGTAGCCGGTTGAGCCCGGTCGGCGAGCGGCTTGTCCTGAGTGGAGCCGGCAGGTTTTAATTGGATCTCCAGCACTTCGCCGATCTTGCTCCAGATGCCGTCGCGTCCCTCTTTGGAGAGAGCCGAAAACGGGAGCAGCATCCCCTTGTCCCGCCTGATCTCCGCGGCGATGATCGCCTTCTGCCTGGCCTGTTCATTTTTCGATAGCTTGTCGCACTTGGTCAGCACCAGAATCGGCGGGATGTTATACATTTCCAGCCAGCGCAGCATCTGCAGATCGCCGTCGGACGGCACCCGGCGAATGTCCAGAATCAGCACGACCGCCTTGAGCGACTCACGAATGGACAGATACGACTCAATCATCGGCCCCCACTGTTTGCGCAGAGCGGGCGGCGCCTTGGCATAGCCGTAGCCGGGGAGGTCTACCAACGTCAGGATGCCGTTGATGTCAAAGAAATTGATCAGCTGTGTCCTGCCGGGAGTCGAACTGGTCCGCACCAACCCCTTGCGTCCGGCCAGTACGTTGATCAGCGACGATTTTCCAACGTTGGAACGCCCGACAAAAGCCACCTCCGGCAACCCGGGGGGCGGATAGTCCTTTGGTTTGGCGGCGCTTTTTATGAAATCTGCCTGAAACACGTTCATGGTCATTGTTCCTTGATACCAAAGTGCAATAATATGGGAATGAGTTTGGCATTATAGTGTTTGGAACCCTTTAGATTCAAGTGCTTAATTCCAAGTGGGCATTTTTCGTACTTTTGCAAATAGCACATGGCGTTCATCATGATTGTGTGGTATA
>JBAYTT010000246.1:0-5311 GCA_041675485.1 Pelobacteraceae bacterium
CCTCTGTTGCCGGCTATGCCGAGGCTCTGCTCAGGCGCTTCAAAGATGAGCATGCGCTGGTTGACGATCCGCGGTTCGAAGTGTTCCCCAAATATCTTGAGGTAATCATTCGGGAATCATACCGCTGCAAGGGCGTCATTGACTGCCTGCTCTCCTTCAGCCGTAAATCAGACGGCTCCGTCAGCAACGTAAACATTAACGATGTACTGACCGAAGTTCTGGAGCTTGTCCGCTACAAATCCCGCTACGAAAGAATCGAGATCCGGACCAACCTCCAGAGCGACCTGCCTGATGTCATTGCGGACCCGGCCGGCCTTCGCCAGGTCTGCATGAATCTCCTGATAAATGCCCATCAGGCTATCAGCGGGTCCGGTCTCGTGGAAATCACCACGAAAGTGACCAACCAATCCATGGTCATGTTCCAGATTCGGGATACCGGCTGCGGGATACCCAAAGATGCCATCGACCAGATCTGGGATCCGTTTTTCACCACAAAGAACGTCGGGCAGGGCCTTGGCCTTGGGCTGGCGATTACGTACAACATCATTAAACGCCTTGGCGGTGACATCAGTGTGGAAAGCCGGATTGATAAAGGATCGAAATTTACCGTAAGGATGCCGACATGCCAGAGATAATCCGCAACGATACAAAGGTTCTTGTTGTCGAGGACGACAAATCACTCCGAGAGCTTCTGCAGATGGAGCTGTCCCGTTCCGGTTACAACGTGACGGTCACCGCAAGTGGCGAAGAGGGGCTGGCCGTTTACCGGGAAGAGATCTTTAACGTGGTGCTGCTGGATGTGCGCATGCCGGGCATGGATGGCGTTGAAACGCTCAAGCTGATGCGGTCCGAGTCCACTATTCCCGAAGTCATCATGTTTACCGGCCACGGCACCATTGAAACTGCGGTGGAATGCATCAAACATGGCGCCTACGATTACCTCACCAAGCCGATTAAGCTTGATGAGCTGGAAATGCTGATCGACAAGGCGTGCGACAAAAACCGCCTGCGCCTGGAAAACATCAATCTCAAGCTTGAGATAAACCGTTTCGGCAACCATCAAATCATCGGCAGAAGTCAGCAGATCACAAAGGTTCTTGAAACGGTGCAGCGGTGGGGGGCAACCGATGAACACGTGCTGGTCACCGGAGAGAGCGGCACCGGCAAGGAGCTGATTGCCAGGGCGGTACATGACGCCAGCCGGCGCAGCAACAAACCGTTTGTGACGGTTAACTGCGGCAGGTTCGACGCCAATACGGCGGAGAGTGAACTATTTGGCCATATGCAGGGAGCTTTCACCGGAGCGAATAAAATGCGGGCCGGCCTGTTCGAACTGGCTGACACCGGCACTCTGTTCATGGATGAGGTATCCGAGATGCCACTCGATGTCCAGGTCAAACTCCTTCGTATCCTCGAAACCAGCACCTTCCGCCGTATGGGGGGAAGCCACGATATTCGCGTCAACGTACGCTTCGTCTTTGCCTCGAACAAAATCCTGGCAGACTGCGTCAGTCGCGGAGAATTCAGGGAAGACCTTTACCACCGCATCAACCTGCTGCCAATCCCGGTGCCGCCGCTCAGGCAACGCACCGACGACATCATTCCGCTGGCCTGGTTCTTCATCCAGCAGTGCAATGAAAATGACGCGCGCAGCTGGGAAATCACCGATGACGCCATGGCCTCGCTCTGCGCATACCAATGGCCGGGAAACGTCAGGGAACTGCGCAACACCATCCGCCGGGCCTGCATTCTTGCAAATGAACCGATCATCACCCCGGATCTGTTTCCGTTTGCTCCTCAAAAGGCGGTGTATTCGCCGGCAGCCAGCGTAACACGCAGCGAGAGCCCATCCTTCACCGCCTCGCCTCTCTGGGTTGTTGAACGTGATCATATCCAGAGGGTTCTTGAGCAGGTGGACCAAAACAAGAGCCAGGCCGCCAAGCTTCTGGAAATAGACCGCAAGACTCTCTACAGCAAGCTGGAACGCTACGGCCTGGAAACCTGAGGACGACATGCCACTTCTCGATGCACATGGCAGAATCATAAATTACCTGCGGCTCTCCGTTACCGATCGCTGCAACCTGCGCTGCAGTTACTGCATGCCGGAGACAGGGATCAGCAAAATCGCTCACGGCGATATTCTCAGCTACGAAGAGCTCTACCGGATTGCCCGGGTTGCCGTCACCATCGGCATAGACAAGATCCGGATAACCGGCGGCGAACCGCTGGTGCGTAAAGGAATAGTCCGTTTTCTGCACCAGTTGGCCGAAATCCCAGGTCTGGAACAGCTCGTTCTGACGACGAATGGAACACTTCTGGAAGAAATGGCTGCCGATCTTTTTGCCGCCGGGGTGCAGCGACTCAATATCAGCCTTGATTCTCTCAACCCGGAAACCTTCAGGCAGATTTCCCGCTGCGGAGAACTGAATCGTGTTCTGGCCGGGATCGAGGCTGCAAAGGAATGCGGTTTTCCGATCAAGCTCAACATGGTGGTAATGCGTGGCGTCAACGACCATGAGATCCCCGACTTCGTCACGCTGGCAACTGCCTCTGGGCTCACCGTGCGCTTCATCGAATACATGCCGGCAATCCGTGAACATAACTGGCAGCAGCTGGTGGTGCCGGGCACTGAAATCCTGGAGCGACTGGCGCTGCACCACACGTTGATTCCTCTTGAGCATGCAGACATGGCCGGTCCGTCACGAAATTTCCGGATCCTCGGCGCCCCCGGCACCCTGGGTGTCATTACCCCGGTTTCTCATCATTTTTGCTCGGAGTGCAACAGGATCAGGGTCACCGCCTCGGGGATGACCAAAGGGTGCCTCTTTGCCGAGTCACAGCTCGACCTGAAACCCGCGTTGCGGAACAGCACCAACCTTCCCCTCGCCCAGGCATTGAGTACAGTTATCGGCACCAAACCGGCTCGCCACCAGATGAGTCCGGAAGAGTGCCATCATCAGGCGTTCAGCATGGCCTCGATCGGCGGCTGAACAGCAATTAGCAATAAAAAGGAGCACATGTATGTCAGCCACTGTTCTGGCCGTCTGTACCAGTTTGAACAAAGGTGAACGCAAAAAGCCGGCTCCGGCCGTTGAACTTGTCCCGAACCACGGGATTGCCGGGGACGCCCATGCGGGAGATTGGCACCGCCAGGTCAGCCTTCTTGCCCAGGAAAGTATCGACAAGATGCGCGCCATGGGACTGTCCGTCAGCGCGGGCGATTTTGCCGAAAACATCACGACAACCGGGATAGACCTGGTCTCGCTTCCGATCGGCACCAGGCTTATCCTCGGCTCGACGCTGCTGGAGGTCACCCAGATCGGCAAGGAGTGCCACAACCGCTGTGCGATCTACTATCAGGCCGGCGACTGTGTCATGCCGAAAGAAGGGATTTTCGCCAGAGTCCTCACAGGGGGTGTCGTGACGGCAGGCACGGATATCCTGCTTGCTTCCCCCTAGAGAGACCACTCAGGTTTCTGTATGTACCCTTCCGGACCTCGATTGTGGCTTTTTGCAACACCCAACACCCTGGGTGTTGGGTAAAAAATACCCAGTGGGGAATAATGTCACACCTCACCTGGAATGTATCAGACCATGGACCCCTCAGAACTCACACAACTATTGAAGTCAGCCGGTTTACGCCCTCCCGGAATGCTGACGCTGGCCATCACCGGCGCCTGCAATCTCAAATGCTGCCATTGCTGGGTAGAGGCAGGCGCGGCAACCTCCCATGCGCACGTGCCGCTTCGCACCGTGCGGCGGCTTATAGAGGAGTTTGCTGCCATCGGTGGCGAGGGGGTCCGGATTACCGGCGGTGAACCGCTTAGTCATCCGCACTGGCTTGAAATTATCCAGCTCGCCTGTTCACTCGGGTTTAAAAAAGTAGTTCTTCAGACCAATGCCATGCTCTTGAGAGACAAGCACCTCGCCCCTCTGCTCACGTTGAACTTTCCCGGCCTGACGATTCAGATCAGCCTGGACGGAATTTTGCCCCAAACGCACGACCTGGTACGGGGTGAAGGAGCCTACAACGGTGCCCTGCATGGGATTGAGATGCTTGTTCAGGCAGGACTCGCCCCGAACATAGCGATCTTTCTTACCGAGATGCGACACAACCTCCATGAAATCCCGGAACTGCTCGAATTTGCCGACAGATCAGGTATCGGCTCCGTTTCAACCGGTGCCATGGTGCTTTGTGGACGCGCCTCCGAAACGTCATTGATTGCCCCTCCCACGGTAGAACAATATCTGAGCTTGCTGGAGCGATATGAACGCGATGATCATTTCCGTGAGCTTTACGATAAAATTGGCACCGTGGCCGCACTGGAATGGCGGAAAGACAGCTCCAGCCGCCAGGAATGCTGTACGTTTATCGAAAACCCCTATATCACGCCCTCCGGCATACTCTATCCCTGCCTGATGTGCCACACTGATGAATACTCCGTCACGGAGGTTTTCGAAAAGGAGCTGGGCGCCGCTTTTGCCGAGGGTGTTCCGCTCTGGTCGTCTCTGCACACCATGAGTCGCTGCCGTCCCGACGTGATTCCGGAATGCCGGGATTGCTCCGAGAAAACATCCTGTGCAGGAGGATGCATGGGACGCGCCTGGGGGAGTTGCGGAAACCTTCTGGCCGTTGATGATCGGTGCAAGACGAGGCAGGCCATTGGTAAATATCGTAATAAACAGAGAACCTGACCACCCCTAACCCTTTATGCCCCAGGGGGCACTCATTATCTAGGAGGGGGATTCAAGGCTCCCCTCCTAGTTCGCTTGGAAGCGCCTACTTTTGGTAGGAGGGGGTGGAGGTGGTCACTTTTGCTTCCAACATGTCACTGCGTAAAAACTCCCCACTGTAGATAAAATCCATAGCCTCAAAAGCACAGATTGTGGACATAATTATATAAAACCGTTTCATATCACCCCGCCGCTTTTCCCCACGCATTTCCTCCGACCACAAAAACACCCGTAACTACCTGTATATACAACGTATTGAAAGTTGGCATTCAACTTGCTAAAGCTATTGACAACTCGATCACGATGAGCCTTGACGCAATGGCAACCGGCTCTTTTGCAGGATACAAAGATGATCGTAAAACCTGGTTATGAGGAGGTGGTGGCTAAATTCAGGAAAGGAATGATGTAGCGTTGGTCAAAGTACTTCAATGCAATCCAAGCAGATCACACAAAACACACACCCAAAAAGGAGGTAGTACCCATGTCACACAACAAAGACGTCAAACGGACCCTGAAGAATGAAAGACTGGAATACCCGATCAAGATGATGCACGCATATCCTTCCGTAAATGTCGGC
>JBAYTT010000247.1:0-5235 GCA_041675485.1 Pelobacteraceae bacterium
AGTGGCGGTAAAGAGGAGCGTTATGCAGGAGGGAACGATATTGACAAAGTGGCGTGGTATGCCTCTAATTCAGATAACCGGACCCATTCAGTCGGACAAAAACAACCAAACGGTTTGGGAGCATATGACATGAGCGGTAACGTGTGGCAATGGGTTGGCGATTGGTATGACAGCCGCTATTATCGTGAAAGTCCCCGCAACGATCCACGTGGCCCTGAATCCGGAACAAAACGTATTTTTCGCGGCGGGAGTTGGTTCTATGATCAGCGCGGTGCTCGCACCACATACCGGGATTTTTCCACCCCCGAATTCAGCAGCAGTTATCTGGGCTTCCGCCTTGTCTCACCGAAGCAGTAGCTCTACTCTCATTTCAGCCGGCACACAATCAATGATCCCTCACTCCCGCGAACTGCAGTCAACCATCAAACTTTCAATGGGAACAATATGACTCGAATCTTCTATCTACTGTTTTTTACGATGTCCGGAATCCTTTTCTACGGTTCTGAATCAATTGCCGCTGCACCGACAGATACCAACGACCCCTTTTATACTTCTGTTCCATCAGCGTACATGGATGATCCTCGTAGAAACGAATGGCAGAGACCAGATCAGGTCATAGAGTACTTGCTGGTCAAACCGGGTGAAACCGTGGCAGATATCGGTGCAGGCACCGGGTTTTTCTCTATTCGCTTCGCACAAAAAGTAGGTAAGGCAGGCCTTGTTTACGCTTCCGACATTGATGAACCTATGGTAAAGGCTATCGAAAAAAGGGCAAGGAAAGAGGGGATTGGAAACATCCGGGCACTTCATGCCAGAACTGATGATCCACTTATCCCTCGATCAGCCGCTGACGTAATATTCATCTGTGACACATATCTGTTTATCGACAATCGTGTACAATACCTGGCCCACCTGAAGGATAGCCTCAGAAGCAACGGTCGGCTTGCGATAATCTCCTTCAACACTTCGGCGGAAATTCCCGGTGCGCCACCACGACAGAGAATGATCCCCAAAGACATGGTTATCAAAGAGGCTCTTAATGCAGGTTACACACTGGAGGCGGATTTTTTCTTTTTGCCATTTCAGGATTTCCTAGTGTTCAGAAAGCAATGATGAAACGAAAGAAGAAATGTGCGGAAGTGCTATTCAAGAGTTTCTGCTGAAGTGGATCATGAAATTCACGGTTCTTATACTGATTTTTTGCCTTTGGTTGCCACAACCCTCAGCAGCGGTACAAGATGAGGATACACGAAGGGATGGGCACAGATATCCGCTCGGGCCACCGCTGGCCGAGTCGGGAGAACGCTTCCGTGTTGGCACATTCAGTAACATGGATCGGCTTTTTCCGAACAACAGGGTGCGCAAGGGAGTCAAGATTCTTCCATTCAAAAAAGCAGAACATGAGCCTGCCATTCATTACGTAGTGAATGGCGGATCATTAAGCATCGAGGATTACCTTCACCGCAACCGGGTATCCGGACTTCTCGTCATAAAAGACGGCAAAATTCTTATTGAACGCTACCGGTACGAGCGCAGGGGCACTGACAGATTCGTTTCCAATTCCATCGCAAAATCGATTACCGGCCTTGCTGTCGGGCTTGCACTTCATGATGGCTTAATCTCCTCTCTGGATGACAAAGCTGCTGCATATGTTCCTGAACTGGCGGGAACAGCGTACGGCGCAACATCGATCCGAAATCTCCTGAGAATGTCATCTGGTGTCCGGTTCAGCGAAGATTACAGCGGTAACGGCGATCTTGCTCCTTTTATCCGGGCTCTTGTCGCCAATGGGGCCGTTGAGGCACTGAAACTTTTCAACGTCAGAGAAACTGCGGAAGGTACAAGGTTCAGTTATGCCTCAAGCGAGACACTGGTTCTCGGACTTGTGGTTCGCGCGAGCACAGGCAAATCCCTGTCAGATTATATATCCGAAAAAATCTGGCAACCAATGGGAGCAGAGTCTGACGCTACCTGGGTGATTGATCCGAAGGGTATGGAATGGTCCTTTGCAAAATTCAGTGCGGTCTTGAGAGATTATGGAAGGCTTGGCTTTCTGCTGGCTAACAATGGAGAGTTGAGCGGGAAGAAGATCCTGCCAGTCGGCTACCTCGTTGAGGCAACCGACTGGCACAGACACCAGGATGCGTTCCGGCCGGGAAATGCGACCCCCTACCTGGGCTATGGCTATCAGTTCTGGATTTTTCCTGGACAGAACAGACGGTTTGCACTCATGGGCATTTTTGGGCAATTGATATACGTCGATCCAAGCCGAAAACTTGTAGTGGTACAAACCGCAGTTGCCAAGCAGCCATCCAGTCCGGAGATGCTGCATGAGTTTGAGGCCTTCGTGACGGGTATCCAGATCGCGTGCGAAAACAGGAATAATTGACCCACAATTGGCATTCTTTCTGGCAGCACACTATTACAACGGCTCACAACCACTAAGAGCTGTTCAATATGTTGCTCAGGGAACCGTCCCAGGATCAGGGCCCTGGGTACATGATCCTGAAACCGAGATCAAGTGCCCGATCGTCGGGATAGCCGCTGCTGCGCCATGCGGCCTGAGACTGCTTGGCCCCGTAATGCCAACTTCCGCCGCGCCGTACCCTTGTCGAGCTTGAGACAGGCCCGAATGGGTCCTGCTGGCGCATAGCGGAGTAGCTCCCGCTCCAATCCTGCACCCACTCCCATACATTGCCGCTCATGTCGTATATTCCCAACCCGTTTGGCTGTTTTTGTCCCACCGGATGTGTCCTGCCTGCGATGGCCCTATCATACCAGGTCACGGACTCAATATTATTGCCACCGCAATAGGTCTCCTCCTTGCCACCGCTCCTGCAGGCATATTCCCATTCAGCTTCGGTAGGGAGATAATATTTCTTCCCGGTCAGATTATTGAGCTCACTGATAAACTCTTGGGCATCGTTCCAACCAACCTGTTCAACCGGACAATCATCGCCGCAGGCGCTGAAACGAGAGGGGTTGCTTCCCATTACCCTGCGCCATTGGCCTTGAGTCACTTCGTATTTTCCGATAAAAAAATCAGATACGCAGACGTCGTGAACCGGCCTTGCGTCATCGTTTCCTTTTTCGGAACCCATTCGAAAACACCCCCCGGGAACAAAAACAAACTCCATGCCGGTCAAAGGATTCTTTGAACTGGAAATGGGTGGTCGCGTCGGCATTGCGAAATCATTTTTTATTAAACCGGTTGTTCCGCTCTGTTCAGAGCTGACAGGTCCGGCAAAAGCAATGGTTGAAGCCAGAGTGGTAACTGCAAAAATGCAGGCGCGAATCAGCATGTTGTATCTCCCATGGCAATCAACTTCAATTTACTGGTGATGCAAGCCGAAAGCCCAGAAAGAGGATGCGAAAATCAGGATCAAAGCCGTTGCGGTCGGATACCCGGACACATTCCGAGGCATTACCCCAACCACCGCCGCGAGGGATGCGGAGAGAACCGGTTGATGGGCCACGAGGGCTGGCTTTAGGGCTATTGAAATAATATTCTGCATCATACCAATCGTTTGTCCACTCCCAAGCATTACCCATCATATCGTAAAGGCCGTATGCATTTGGCTTAAAACTTCCCACAGGTGCAGCCACTTTGTAGCCATCATTGCAGTTCGTGGTTGTCCATACAGGCCACTGGCTTTTTGCCGTCAAATCAGCTCCGTTGGCGGAACGGCAAGCGCCATCCGGGTCGTCATCCCAAAAATTTCTCCCTTTGGTTCCTCCGCGAGCGGCATACTCCCACTCTGCCTCGGTCGGAAGACGGTAGGTACGGCCAGACCGCTTGGAAAGCCACTGCGCATAAGCAACGGCTTCATTCCACGACACATTCCCCACCGGCTGGTTATCATTGTTCAAGGTATTTCCTTCATAGGCCCCACTGGAATGATCCGGTTTATACATCCTGTATTGAGCATTGCTAACCTCATGCGCTCCAATATAAAAACCGTCCAGACACACCTCATGGATTGGTTTTTCATCGCCCTGACCATCCCCAAAGGTATCTCCCATCAGAAAACATCCTCCGGGAACCGGCATAAATTCCATGCCGGTAACTGAATCAGTCATCCCTGGCCTCTTTGTACCAACCGTCTCAATATTTCTGGCTGCATCTGTTCCGGCAGCACGCGCTGACTGGACAGAAACAGCAAGTACAGAAGCTATGAATACGACGAGAATCAACTTTACCACGGTGTTAATTCCTTCCATTGTCCATCATGTTTTTTGGACGCTGATGCTCCGGTCTTGCCGAATTGTCTGACATGACAGCCGACAATCTTGTTTTTTGATGTATCCGAGCTTTTAACGGCGACATCCATGCCGCTGTGATCGTCTGCGCTCTTATAAGGAAGCCAGGCCAAGCCGCTGTTCTCCCGTAATCCGGACGGGCCTTCCTGAAAGCAATTGGTTTGCATTAGTCGCGGCAAACCGGAATTATGTGATTGGTGACACTTGGAGCAAGGGAATGAATGTTCCTTGTTTTCCCCCCAACCTTTGACAGTTCGGTGAATCAAGGCAATCTTGGAGTTACCCGCAAACTTTTCCTTTGCATGGCATTTCATGCAGATGCCGCCGAAAACATCATCATTTTCACTGATACGGTTATCCCCACCAAACGTATTGCGATCAACACTGTATTTCATACCCTGCATCGGTTCGCGTGGTGCCCCGCCAATCATTTTTCCGAAATTGGAATTATCTTCACGATTGGTAGTATTAAAATCATTTTTACGTGGTGATCCGCTCTCGCCTTTGCCGAAATTGGCATTGGCACTGCGATTCACCGCATTAAAGTCGCCAGAACGGGGAGCACTACTCTCCCCCTTGCCGAAATTGGCGTTGCCATTACGATTGGTGCTGTTGTAATCGGCGCTACGGGGGGCGCCGCTGTCTCCTTTGCCGAAGTTGGCATTGGCACTGCGATTCGCCGCATTGAAGTCGCCCGAACGGGGGGCGCTACTCTCGCCCTTGCCGAAATTGGCGTTGCCGTCACGATTGGTGCTGTTGTAATCGGCGCTGCGGGGGGCGCCGCTGTCTCCTTTGCCGAAGTTGGCATTGGCACTGCGATTCACCGCATTAAAGTCGCCCGAACGGGGAGCACTACTCTCGCCCTTGCCGAAATTGGCGTTGCCGTCACGATTGGTGCTGTTGTAATCGGCGCTGCGGGGAGCGCCGCTGTCACCTTTGCCGAAGTTGGCATTGGCACTGCGATTCACCGCATTG
>JBAYTT010000248.1:0-5164 GCA_041675485.1 Pelobacteraceae bacterium
CGCAACCGGCAACGCCGACCTTGCCCAACGCACCGAGACCCAGGCATCCTCGCTGGAAGAGATTGCCTCCAGCATGGAAGAGTTGACATCGACCGTCAAGCAGAATGCCGATAATTCGCAGCAGGCAAACCAACTGGCGATCGACGCCAGCGACGTAGCAATAAAAGGTGGCACAGTCATCACCCGCGTGGTGGACACCATGGATTCCATCAGCGCCAGTTCCAAGAAGATTGCCGATATTATCTCGGTTATAGACGGCATCGCCTTCCAGACCAATATTCTGGCTTTGAATGCAGCGGTCGAAGCGGCACGGGCAGGCGAGCAGGGACGTGGTTTTGCTGTCGTGGCCGGAGAGGTTCGCAATCTGGCACAGCGGAGCGCAGCGGCAGCCAAGGAAATCAAGGAACTGATCAGCGATTCGGTAGACAAAGTGGGCAACGGCAGCAGACTGGTGGGAGAAGCCGGCCAGACAATGCAGGAGATTGTCTCCAGCATCAAGCGGGTGACAGACATCATGGCAGAAATTTCAGCAGCCTCGGTAGAGCAGTCGAGTGGCATTGAACAGGTAAACAGTGCCATCAGCGGCATGGACGAGATCACCCAGCAGAACGCCTCTGTCGTGCAGGAGGCCTCCGCGGCCGCCGGCGCACTTGAGGAACAGGCGCAGCTGCTGGTCGAAGCGGTTAATCGCTTCAAGCTGGACGAGCAGCGCGCCTCCGCTCAACATCTCACCCATGAGCTGGTCGCAGCCAGGACACAGGGAATCCCGAAAGCCGCCAGACAAGGAAAGGTATTGGAAAAAGCCGGCAAGGCAAATGGGTATCATAAAGCCAACGGGTACCATAAGGCGCCGGGTAGCGATGAAACTCCACTTGCCAAAGCGGTCGGTGACGCGGAATGGAACGAATTTTAATGGGAGATGCTGTGAAAACCACCCCACCCCGCTTCCTTTAGGCCCGAGGGTCCTTATCAGGGGAGGGCCTCATTTTTAGCCTCCCCTGACAAGGGGCGATTGAGGGGGGTAAGGAGCACACCATGTCGCAGCTCGAATCGGCATCCGGATTTAACTTTGGTGATAAACGCCATGAGTTTACCTTCTCCGCCGATGACTTCAAGCGAATCAGCAGCTTGATGTATCAGCGGGCCGGAGTATGCCTCCCGCCCAAAAAGGCGGAGATGGTCTACAACCGGCTGTCCCGCCGTTTACGGGCCTTGGGGATAAATTCGTTTGCAGTTTACCTGGATTACCTCACAAAAGGAAACGGAGGTGAATGGGGGCCCTTCATCGGTGCGTTAACCACGCACCTGACTTCTTTTTTCCGGGAGGAACACCATTTTCCCATTCTTGCCGAGCAGGCACTGAAAAAATCCGGCTGCGGCAGGGTCAAGCTCTGGTGCAGCGCCGCGTCAACTGGTGAAGAAGCGTATTCAATGGCGATTACCATGGCGGAACAATTCGACACCCTTTATCCACCGGTCGATATCCTGGCCACGGATGTCGATCCCGGAGTTCTGGAAACAGCAAAACGTGGCGTCTATTCGATTGATCAGATTGAGTCATTGTCGGTGCAAATCGTGCGACGTTATTTTCTTCGGGGAGGCGGAGACAACAGAGGGTATGTAAAAATTCGCCGGGAATTACAGCAGATGATCACCTTTGGCCAGCTCAATCTTCTCGCCCCGGTCTGGCCTTTGACCATCCCGTATGACGCTATCTTCTGCAGAAACGTGTTGATCTATTTCGACAAGCCAACCCAGAAGCGGGTGCTGCAACACTGCCAACGCCATATTGCGCCTGACGGACTGTTCTTTGCCGGTCATTCAGAAAATCTCAGCCATGTAGCAGATCTATTCGATCCATGCGGCAAGACGGTGTACCGGCCTCACAAATCACAACCAGATTATTCTTCTGAACCATCATTTGCCGAGGAGTGTTACGCCTGAGCCGGGTACCATCGCAATCAGCACATAGCATGGGGATATCGCCATGAACGGTACAAATAACATACAACCGGCCGATTCTGCACCAGGTAATGCCCCGTATGAATATTGCCGTGAGACCGGCAATACGAACGTTTCGGCACGCGCCATAGAGCCGGACGACTTGGTTCCGGTCGATGTCCGCCTGGAGCACATGCAGCAATACACGGCATATCTGGAAGAGATGATAGTGTGTAAAAACGGTGAAATCAGCGAATTACAGAGAATCATGGAACTACGTATCGAAGAGATGAGGCAACAGCAGATCAAGCATGAAAGCCTCATAATCCATCCGGCACGCCAGGCAGCCATGGGCGAGATGTTGAGTACTATTGCCCATCAGTGGCGCCAACCGCTGCAAGTCATCTCGCTCACTGTCCAGAATATGAAAGATGCCTGGGAATACGGCGAATTCAATGGCGAACTTCTGGACCGCTCCGTTTTTAAGACCATGGAACAGGTTATGTATCTCTCCAGAACAATTGACGACTTCAGCTCTTTCCTCAAACCGGTAAAAACTACGGAATATTTCAACCCGATTCTTTGCATTGAAGAGAGTGTGGGGTTACTGTCCGGCTGGTTTTCCGGTTTTCCTGCAATTGAAATGCGGAAAACCGGTGAGGCGGAGGCGACTATCCGGATTTCCGGGTGCCAGAACGCTTTCAAACAGGTGATCCTCAATGTGCTCAATAACGCCAACGATGCCATTCTGGAGCAAAAACGCAGAATCGGCCATTCATTCCAGGGAGTGATCACCATCAGTATCCAGCGCAGAGAAGAAAATGCCGTTATCAGCATCGCAGACAACGGCGGCGGCATTAAAGAGTCTGTCAAGGAACATATCTTTGAACCGTACTTTTCAACAAAAGACAAAACCAACGGTATCGGGATCGGCCTGTATGTGTCCAGACTCATCATTGAAAACAGTATGAACGGGAGTATCCGGGCTGAAAACACACCGGAAGGCGCACTGTTCGGTATCATCCTTCCGGTTACGACGGTTGATGGGGGGTGACTATGAATATAAAAACAACGGATATGTCGATCCTGTATGTCGAAGATGACGACGTCATTCGTGAAAATATGCTCGATTTTCTTAACCGCCGCTTCGATCAGGTATTACTTGCCGAAAACGGGGCGGAGGGGCTCGACTTGTATCGCGAAAACACTCCTGACATAATCATGACGGACATCAAAATGCCGATCATGGATGGTTTGGAGATGACCAGAGCCATCCTGAAAGATAACGACAAGGCTGCCATCATTGTCACCTCCGCCTACAATGAAGCAAAATATCTGTTTGGCGCAATAGAACTGGGGATCAGCCACTATCTGCTCAAACCGCTTGAACGGGAAAAGCTGGATGCCACTTTGCAACACTGCATCGAGAGTGTGCAGAAGGCCAGAACGTTCCGGGAACGTGAAAAATATATCGCCGTATCGTATCAGACAATCAATTCACTGCTCGATTACGGCGAAAACAGCCTGAACAGCTCTATCAATTTAAGTGTCCAGATGGAGTGGCAACTCGACAAGATGATGGAAAGTTATTTTGGCGGGAACCTGAACACGGCTGCGCACAACCCGGCCTCTCTGATCATGACCTTGACGCATGGGATGGCGGGACAACCGGAATGGCTCTGGTACGAGATCGGGAACACCAGGGCGCTTCAAAAGGCATGCTATCTGGATAATCCCCCCATGAATCTGGATGATCCGGCCGGATCCCACTCCCTCTACTATATAAACGAAGGAGAGCCGCTTCCCGATGACCCCCATCTCAGGCACTTTGTCGAGCATTTCGGGCGATACGGTGAAAAGCCGCGCAACCTGGTCTGGTATCGCAATGGCAGCCGGATCATCTGCGCCGTTAACTATCCTCCTCCGGTGGCCGCCTGCGATGCGGTTGTAATCAAGAACCTGGCCGTTCAAACCCGCTACATGGATACCATCTCGGCCCAGTGCCAACAGACCGAAGAAGCTTTCCTGTATACTATCACCTCTCTGGCCAGGGCGGCCGAGGCAAACGATGAGGATACCGGCAACCACATCGTTCGTGTGGGTGAATATTGCGCGGCTATCTGCCGTCAGATCGGATATCCGGCTGAACTGGCAAAAATCATTGCGCTTCAGAGCCAACTGCACGATGTCGGCAAGATACATCTTCCTCCTGATATATTAAAAAAACCGGGCAAACTGACAGATGCCGAGATGGCAATGGTGCATGAACATCCGTTATTCGGGGCCAGAATCATCGGTAACCACCCTCGCCTGGAAATCGCCCGTACTATTGCTCTCCATCATCACGAACGCTGGGACGGCACCGGTTATCCCTTTGGTCTGCGCGGTGAAAGGATTCCGCTGGATGCCCGCATCGCCGCCATAGCAGACACCTATGACGCCCTGAGAAACAAACGGATCTACAAACCGACCTTTGATCACGATACTGCGTATCGCATCATTGTTGAAGGAGACGGCAGAACTGAACCGACGCATTTCGACCCGGATCTGCTGAGTGCCTTCAAGAGCATCGCCAAAGTGTTTGATGAGATCTACGAGCAACTGGCCACGGTGGAGTAACGACAAAGTCCAGCCAGTCCATCCGGAGGTGACATGCATGCAGGAACATCTGCTGACAATACTGACCCAATTCACCGGTGGGATAAACCCGGAAGATCATTTTGTCCGTCTGGGACTGGCAGCAATTTTTTGGCTCATGTTGATATGGCAGGCCAATGATCTGCATCCGCATAAAACCGGAATCAAAAGGATGCTGATTACCGGCTTTGCACTCGGATTTCTGTGCGAAGCTCTGATGTTCATCGTATTTTTTCTGCGCTTTACCGGACTGGTCGCAAACGATGCACTATATCCGTATCAGCCCCCGCTGGAGCATCTGTTGACAGGAGTAAGCCAGGTCTGGATCATAGCAGCATTTCTGGCGTATCTTCTGAACTCCAAACTTGGCCGACGGTATCTGGCTGCCGGGCTGACGACAACCGGTATCATGTTCGTGATAACCTTTCCCGATTGGTTCACCTTTTCCAGCGGGCATCCCGCGGCTCACTTTGATCAGATGTGGTACGACTGGGCCTGGCATGTCAACGGTGTACTGTTGACAGGTTTTGCAATTATCATGACGTTACGGATACCTGGCTGGCCTCGCTTCGTGCTGTGTGCGGCA
>JBAYTT010000249.1:0-5095 GCA_041675485.1 Pelobacteraceae bacterium
CCCTCCCTGAAATTAAGTACACCAACGGAGCGTCCGTTGATGCTCTCTCCAGCAATGTTTCGCTATCCGGGCGAGGCATTTCCGGCAGTGGCTATCTTATGTATCGGAAGCCTGACAAGATACGAATGGTAATTCTATCTCCGTTTGGCTCGGTACTTCAGGAAATCTACGTATCCGGTGAACTTGTTACGATCATAGATGTTGGCAATAGCATTGCGTTTCACGGAACGTACACGGATCTGCCCGATAAAGGCGGGTTCAGTGGCTGGCGATATATTCATTGGCTGATTGATGTTGATCCTCCCGACACTTCGAGAGGCAATGCTGTTATTGAGAGGATTAACCGATACGGCGAGTCAGAAAAGGCGGTATTTGAAAACGGGTTTCTCATTTCTAAGACGACGCCTGCAGCGGGCCACGTTAGATATGACAGGTATGCCGTATTTCACGGAGTGGCAATTCCTCTCTTGATCTCGTATGAAACTGCAGCCAAAGAGAATTTTATTATTTTACTTGAAGATCCGGAAATCAATGGGATCTTCAAGGAGGGTACCTTTATACCGGATCTGAGTAAACTTCGTGTTTACCCGTTATCCAGCTTGCAGCAATAGGTTTCTATCGTTACTCCGATCAGTACTTCTTGTTTCGTCAGAAGAATGCTCCCGTTTTAATTGACAAACCATAGATGTGGAAACTAATATACTCCCCGAAAAATTCATTTCTGAAAGGCTTATATGAAGGTCATCATCCTGCTCGGCGATGGTATGTCAGACATCTCCTACAGCGAACTCGGCAATAAATCCCCCCTGCAGTACGCTACGACTCCCAATATGGATTTTATGGCTCAGCATGGCCAGGTCGGCCTTGCCCACACGGTTCCCGACGGCTTGCCCCCCGGTAGTGACGTGGCAAATCTGTCCGTCTTCGGCTATGACCCCCGTACCTGTTACACTGGCCGTTCGCCTCTTGAGGCGGTTAGCATGGGAGTCGTTCTCGGACCCGATGATGTTGCTTTCCGTATGAATCTGATAACGCTCAAGCCTCAGGGAAGCTCGATCTATATGCAGGATTTTTCAGCCGGTCATATTTCTTCCGAAGAGGCTCGTGAACTGGTTGATTCTCTCCAGAGGGAGCTTGGTAATTCTGCAATTGAATTTTACGCCGGAGTTGGGTACCGGCACCTGATGGTCTGGCGTGGTGGCAAGGATGGTATGAGCTCTACTCCTCCTCATGATATCACCGGCAAGGCGATACGTGATTTTCTGCCACAAGGTGATGGGGCGGATGAGCTAAATAACATCATCAACCATGCGCAAATGGTGCTTCATGCCCATCCGGTTAATGTAAAGCGCAAGGAGCAGGGTAAGTTGCCCGCCAACTCAATCTGGCTCTGGGGACATGGCAAGACCCCACAGATTGAAACATACCAGGAAAAATTCGGACTTACGGGGGCGGTCATCTCTGCGGTTGATTTGATCAAGGGAATCGGAATTTGTGCCGGCCTTGATATCATCAATGTTGAAGGTGCTACCGGCTATATAGACACCAATTATCTCGGCAAGGGACAGGCAGCTTTAGCTGCTCTGGAGAAACACGATTTTGTCTATGTTCATGTGGAAGCACCGGACGAGGCTTCGCATGCCGGCAATATGCAGCATAAACTCCAGGCAATCGAGGATTTTGACCGTCAGGTAGTCGGTACTGTTCTGAAAGGAATGGATAAATATGATGACTATGCCATTCTCTGCATGCCTGATCATCCGACGCCGGTCAAGTTGATGACCCATACTTCGGACCCGGTTCCGTTTGTCATATATCGGAGCAGGGGAGGTGAGGGGAACGGCGCTGTTTCGTATAACGAGGTTCAGGCCAAAATGACGGGACTGATGGTTGAAGGTCACACATTGCTTCACACATTGCTTTCGTGACATCGTATTTTGTATTAGAGGGGGGCTCCGTATCAGATCGGCTGCCCCCTTCCATTTATTCCACATACGCTTAGCCGCTGTCCTTTTTTTTAAAATCAGACTGCTGGGGCTTGACTCCTTTTGAAAATATTACCATAATGCTGCAATGTTTCCCGCCACCCTATCCTCCAAAGTTATCTACCTAACCGTGGTGCGAATATCCCTGCTGACAGCTCTTTTCTGGTATCTCGCCTGTCTCTTTATTTCTCCTGGTCATGGTTCGATACAGTGCGATATTTCGTTTCCCACAGGCAGCGGAGTCAGAAAGTTGGCTAATGAGCTCAAGGCTGCTGGTGTCATACGCAGCTCATGGCATTTCATTCTTATGACACGGCTTCGGGGCGATGCCCATCGATTGAAAGCGGGCGAATATCGTTTCAGTGATGCCATGACTCCGGATATGATCCTGAAAAAAATTGTTTCAGGGGAGGTGGACTATCGTAAGTTTGCTCTGCCGGAAGGATATTCCATCTACCAGGCTGCTGAATTGCTGGAGCAGAAAGGATATTTCAAGAAGGATGTTTTTCTGCAAAAATGCATGGACAAGGCGTTTTTGTTACGGCTCGGACTTAAAGAGGCCAGTGCAGAAGGGTACCTGTATCCAGCTACTTATAATATTTCGCGGGGTGGAAGTGAGGAACAGCTGCTCGAACAGATGGTAGGTCAATTCAATAAGGCTTATGCAGCCTTACGGCAAGGGGAGGTGATTCGCCCGTTTTCTCGTCATGAAATTGTTACGTTGGCGTCTATTATTGAAAAGGAAGCAGTATCAGCAGATGAAAAACCGCTTATTTCATCGGTGTTCCACAACCGTTTGCGGATCGGTATGCCGCTACAGAGTGATCCAACGGCGGTTTACGGCGTTAGGGCGTTTTCCGGAAAGGTGAGCAAAGCAGATATTCTTCGTCCATCACCCTATAATACGTATCTCAACAAAGGTCTTCCTCCCGGACCGATCGGAAACCCGGGAATTGATGCTGTACAGGCGGCTATGAATCCGGCAAAAACCGATTACCTCTATTTTGTAGCCCGTCAGGACGGTACCCACCATTTCTCCCGTAATCTTGAGGAACACAATCGTGCTGTCGTGCGTTATCTCAGATAGTGCGACCTGAGCAGACGACGGTGTGACGAGATCAGAAAAATTCATTCCCTCTTATTTATCAGCGGGCCGTGTTTGGGGTTTGAGGGATTACGTCGATTATTGTAATTTCAGGTGGCACAAACAGGCGCATGGGGGGACCCCAGGTTCCGGTGCCGCGCGACACATGAATTTGTGATCCTGTCTGGGTTGATGTGGTGCCACAAGGAATTGGGTATTTGAGCTTGACCAGATAATTGAACGGAAACAGCTGCCCGCCGTGAACGTGGCCGGAGAGTTGCACATCAAACCGGCCGTCGCTTTGTGGAGGTATTTCGGGCCGGTGCTTTAACAGCAGATGGAACGAATTGGGAGAAACCGTGGCAAGAAGAGCCGTTTCAGTAGCGGTGTTGTCATAACCGCGTGGATAAGCGGCAATATCATCAACTCCGGATATGGTCATGCCGTTTGCAAGTGTAATTGACCTGTTCCGGAGCAGGGTAAAGCCGGCTGCACGGGTGAAGGCAGCTGCCTGGGAAAGGCCCGCATACACCTCATGGTTGCCGATCACGGCATATTTACCGGAAGGTGCCGGAACGGATGCCAGTACTGCTGCCAGTGGGGTGAATTCAGAAAGCGCGTCATCGCGGTTCAGTTTGCCGTCAACGAGATCGCCGGTTGATACAAGAATATCAGGTCCAGCTTCCCTGATCATTTCGATAATCCGCTGCATACGGACCTCCTGCAGCAGCAATCCTATATGTACATCGGATATCTGTACTATTCTGATTCTGGGTGTAGAAGGGAGGAGCTTTGATGAGGTAAGGACAACGTGCTCACTGCGAATCTGATCCGCTTCAAAAAAGGCGTAGACTGTGGCGACCAAGGCAAGAACGAGAGCAACACCACAAAAAATACGGGATGTTGCATTCTTCGGAACTGATCGGGAAAGTTGAAAAACAGCAAATCGATACACAAGTCGGAGCAGATCGGTAAAAAGCAGGAGTGTGATGAAGATAAACAGGAAGCCCATCCAGAGATAGCCGGGCCATGCGATAAGGCGGGCGGTGTTCTGGTTCCCGAATTGCTCTGCTGCGCGAACGAGAAGCGGGATGATTGTCATGACAACCATCCAGAGAGTCAGGAACCATGTCAGGAGTCGTCGTGGTCGAAATAAATCGCGCAGTCTGAGGAATGCGTAGAGGTGCATCCCCCCGTACAGTGTCAGGAATGTTATCAGGAAGAGGTACATTCGACATATTCCTTGACGCCGCCAAAAGTCAGGCGATGAATGGGAGAGGGGCCGAGTTTCCTGATAGCATCCAGATGAGCGGCGCTTCCGTACCCCTTATGCCCGGAGAATCCATATCCTGGGTACTGTGAATCCATTTCAACCATGAATCGGTCGCGAGTTACTTTGGCGATAATCGAGGCGGCCGCTATGGAGAGGCTTAATGAATCACCTTTTTTAATGGTTTTCTGGGGAACGGTGGAATCGATGGTGCTGATCCCATCGATTAACAGGTAGTCCGGATGAAGCGAAAGGTTTTGAACAGCCAGCAGCATGGCACGTCGGGTTGCCTGGAGAATATTTATTCGGTCGATTTCGGCGGGTGCCATGATGCCGACGCCAACTGAAAGTGCCTGAGCCATGATGATGTCAAAAAGCCTCTCCCGTTTTTCGGGGGTGAGTTTTTTTGAGTCGTCTACACCGTTGATCGTCAGTCCGGTAGGCAGAATGACTGCTGCCGCCATTACCGGGCCGGCCAGCGGTCCACGGCCGGCTTCATCGATCCCCGCTACGTTGGTAAAACCTTTGCCATACGCAGTTTTTTCGAATGCAAGGGTATCGGAAGGTGCGATCGAAAAAAGTTCGCCTTGAAGAGACATAAAACGGTCCTGGTTCTGATAAACAGAATAAGTGTGGCTGCTCGCTGTTCTACATGGGTAACCCGAAATTAAGTTTTCCGCCAATCAGATAAATCATGGCGATGAGATTCCTATTTGTGCGGTACCCTCTTGCTCTGGCTTTGGCTGATTGCACCAG
>JBAYTT010000250.1:0-5030 GCA_041675485.1 Pelobacteraceae bacterium
ATGAAAGCAGCGATTCCTTTATCAAACTCGGAGCGCGGGGGTTCATCCAGAAACCGTATCGCACCCAGGAACTGTACAAGGCGGTGGATGATGTTGTTCTCTCCGCGGATTAGACTGTTGCGGACTTCGTCACATTACTTGATTTATATTTTTTTTGGCTTACTATCAGACGATTCTTATTAACCGGGAGGAAACATGGCAAAGGTTCTCATTCCGCTGGCGCATGGTTTTGAAGAAATTGAGGCACTGACGGTAATCGATATACTTCGCAGAGCAGAAATAGAGGTTGTTCTGGCCGGACTTTTACCCGGTCCGGTTACAGGTGCGCATAACATCAGTATCGTACCGGACACTTCAATTGAGGCTGTCAATGCTTCTGCATTTGATATGATTGTCCTCCCGGGAGGACAACCTGGTACCGACAATCTTAATGCCGACCCACGCATTCATAAAATACTCAAAGAATTTGCATCCTCAGACAAGCTTATCTGCGCCATCTGCGCCGCATCGATTGTTCTTGCAGCAGCAGGGCTGTTGCACGGGAAAAAAGTGACCTGTTACCCTTCCTATATTGATCGTTTGGATGGCGGCATCTACGAAGACAGGCCGGTTGTCAGCGACGGCACCATCATTACCAGCCAGGGACCGGGCACAGCGATCCAGTTCGGGCTTGCACTAGCCGCCCGACTGGCCGGTCGCCACACTGCGGACGGAATTTCCAAAGCCATGCTGGTCCGGGATGCCCCCTCCGAAATATGGAACCCCCGTTTATTCAACAGCATTATCCAAGCCCTCCTGGGCGCATTGGAACTGAAAGACAGCTATACACAGGGGCAGGCCCGCAGGGTAGCCGAGTACTGTCTGAGCATCGGTGCAAAGCTAAAACTACCCATAATCGAACTCCGCGACCTGTATCTGGGAGCAATGCTGCATGATATCGGCAAATACAATACGGAGGAGGATGTCCTCAACAAGCCGGACAGCCTCAATTTTCGCGAAGAAACGCTGACACGCGAACACACTCTGAAAGGAACTCTTTTTGTCGTGGGAATCAACGATTTAAGTCATGTCGGCCCGACAATCCTGCATCACCATGAGCATTGGGACGGCACCGGATACCCAGGGCGCTTGAAAGGCGAGCAGATCCCGCTGCATGCCCGCATCGTTGCGGTGGCAGATTCGTTCGACGCCATGATTTCGAATCGTTCCTACAGGGACGGGCTGGACAAAGAGACAGCTCTGAAAGAGCTTGTAAAAAAGAAAGGAACGCAGTTTGACCCGTTTATCGTAGATGTATTTATCGAGTGTTTGAACGATTCACCGTTCGAGATGAAGGATTTCAGCTTTTATTTCTAGAGCTTTAATTCTCAATTTTTCATGACCAGTAAAAAGATTTGCACAAATACAATCTTCAACAACATGCTGAGCGGGTACGCTTCGGCGTAGCCTGACTCGACCCGCTCATTGCCGCAGCGGCCGACGGCAAAACCGAGAACCGCCGGCTGCGTCTGGACCCCTGCCAGGACCCCTCCGATGAACGGCCACGACTTGCCGGCAATGGCGCGGGCCATCGCAATTGTAACCAGGCAGGTTACTGTAGTGATGCAGGCACCCAACACAAGGGCTGAAATATTGAGTGGCGCGGTATGCAGAAGACCACCGGCCCTAATACCGGCACATGCCAAAAAAACAACCAGGCCAAGCTGGCGCAACGACATTGACGCACCATACGGCAGATACCAGGACAGTGGACCGGTTCTGCCGAGCGCACCCAGAATCAGCGCGACAATCAAACAGCCAGCCACCGGGCCGATCTCGAACGTCCCGAGCCCCATCGGCAGGCTGATATCGACCGTTCCGAGGGCGATGCCCATCGCAAGACCCAGTCCAAAGGTCAGCACATTGAATTCACTGGCTTCGTGATAGGAATCGCCGATGAATTCGGAGATTGCCGAAAGATTCTCCCGGGGCGCAATCACCCGCAGACGGTCGCCAGGCATGATGGTGGTTTCCGAGTTCGGAATAAAATCCCGGTCGCCACGCCTGATTCTTGTCACTATTCCTTCGAATTTGTGAAAAATCCCTGCCTGCCGAAGAGTTTTACCGCATACGTCCGGATTTGATGCGAATATCCGCCGGATATCAAGTTGACTTCGGTCATTCAACACAGCTTTATCATATTCATTACCAAGCTTCTCCGTTGCAGTCCGCACATCTCCGGACAGCCCGACAACCGTGACGATATCGCCGTTCATAATGACCGAATACCGTGAGATGGCGAATTGTTCGTCGCCACGCACGCAACGCGCAAAGCGCACCGATAACGAGAAGCGCTCCAGCAATGATCCGGCTGCTTCGCCGGGATCCTTGATATTGCACACCTCGATTGCGGCGCTTGCCAACTTGTCAACAACATTATGTGTTTCATGCCTGAACGGCCAGGAAAGCAAGAGGATCGGTATCAGGACACCCAGAGGATAGGCAATTGCGTAGCCAAGCGTCGCCTCAGCCCCCTTAGTCCCAAGCGCGGTCGTTGCGGCAGCAAGGGAGGGGGTATTGGTCAGGGCGCCGGCAAAAACTCCGGAAGCGGTACTCGAAGGAACATTCAAAATTTGAGCAACAAGCAGATCAACAGCGAAGGCAAAGCCGATGGCAACGGGGGGTATCAACAGGTAGCGCCAGGCGCCATTCGACCAGGTGTCGAATAGAAAATCGCTCGACGAGAGTCCGATTGCATACACGAACAGGGCAAGGCCAAATGTCGCCAGAGCATCGGGTGGCTTGACATCAGGCTGGATGTAGCCCCACATGACGCCAGCAAACAGAACACCGGCAACTCCCAGAGAAATTTTTTTTATGGAAATGCGGCCAAGCAGGGCGCCGCAGCCGATGGCAAGACAGACAAGCAGTAACGGGTTGTTAAGCATGGTGTCTCCATTGGTGATACGTTAATCCGGTTGCTTTACGGCAGATGCCTTGCCCTTCGGAACAGCAGTGGATACCCTGGATAAAGGTTCCGGCGGTTTTTTCGCACCGACAATACCTTCAATCCAGAGGGAAAGCGCCTTGCTGCTCTTCAGTGTTTCCTCGGGGATGACGAGTCCGTTTTTCCTTGCCAGATCACCGGCGTACTTGAGTTGCCCTTCGCTCGGGCCACCACCCGCTGCCCTCACCGGCGGTATTGAAAAGCCCATCTTATTATGCACGCCTTTGCAGAAGCGCTGCCAGGTTTCCTTATTCTCCACCACCAGATCAAGAAAACCTTCCATCTTTTTGGTCAGTTCATAATCGATCACCCAGGCATGCTTGTCCCTGAGATAGTCTATCAGTGTTTCCCCCGACTGCAAGGGTACCACCCTCCCCTTTTCTTCCTTCACGTACCCCCGGTCGGTGATGTTCTTGGTGATGGCGGCATAGGTTGACGGACGACCTATCTCAAGTTTCTCCAGTTCCTTGACCAGTGAACCAAGCGTAAACCTTCCCGGCGGCTTGCTTTTTTTCTCGTCAAGAATTTCCTGGACCTTCGGCACCAACTCTCCAACCTCTACCGGGGGGAGCAACTGCAGCTTGTTATCCTCATCCCCTTTTTTCTCTTTTTCTTCATCCACCTCCGCATACACTTTGAGAAAGCCGTCAAACACCAGTACCCGGCCGGCAGCCTTGAATCGTTCACCGGCAACGGTAAAGATCATGACGGTGGAATCGTAGCGCGCCGCCGCCATCTGGCTGGCAACCGCGCGCTTGAAGATCATTTCATAGAGCTTTGCGTGGTCGGGGGTAAGTCCTTCTTTCCTGATGATGGCAGAAATGTCGGCAACCGAATGCATATGAGTCGGGCGGATGCCCTCATGCGCCTCGGCCTGGGAGTTTTTCGATTTATGCTGGTTCGGTTTCTCGGGTAGATAGCTGCTGCCAAGGCTCTTGGTCAGAAACTCGCGAATCTCGGTGATAAAGGCATCATCCATCCGGACGGAATCGGTACGGTGATAGGTGATGACGCCATGGTCAAAAAGGGCCTGCGCAAGCTTCATCGACTGTTCCGGTGTAAACTTCAGGCGGGCAGCGGCGGCGGCCTGCAGATCAACCGTAGTAAAGGGCGGCTTGGCGGATTGCTTGACCTCTTTCTTGTCGACTTTTTCCGCCAGGGCATGGGTTTCTGCCTTGATGACGTCAATGATCGCTTGCGCATCCGCCTGCTGTAAAAACTTGCCATGAAGGTGGCGGGCCAGAAATGTTGTGCCATCCTTGTCCAGCTGAATATCCAGCATCCAGTAGGGGGCCGAATTAAAGGCACGGATCTCCCGTTCGCGATCGACCACCAGGCGCACCGCCGGAGATTGAACACGCCCGACGCTGAAGCTGCTGCGCAGGGTTTTGCTGGCAATTGGAGACAAGATATAGCCGACCAGGCGGTCGCCGATGCGGCGGCCAAGGAAGGCGTTATAGAGACCCGTGTTGGTCTGTTCAAACGGCACCGCCTTGGCAAGCGACTCCTTCAACCCCTTCTCGGTAACCTCATAAATCTCCATCCGGAGACATTCCTTGGCAACGTCCTTCACCTCTTCGTAGATATGGCAGCTGATGGCATACCCTTCCCGGTCCGGGTCACCGGCAAGCATGACGGTCTCGCCGCGCGCAGCGGCACGAAGTTCCTTGGGGAGGTTAGCTTTCTTCTCGTGATAGACGAAGGTCGGCTCATAGGTGGCGAGATCGACACCGATAGAGGCATCGGGGAGATCCTTGAAATGTCCCACCGTGGACATGGTTTTGACTTTGAGGATGGACTGTATTTTTTTCGCTTTGGTGGGCGATTCGACGATGATGAGCATGAAGCCTTAATTCAGTTACTGTTTTTAGGATAGATAATCCGGCGGACTACGCAGGCGGCTGCGAAAAAGAGCAGATTCACCATGACGATTGAAGCGCTGGCGGGGAGGTTGGACATGATCGATATGATGATCCCGATAACGACTGAACTGCACCCCTGAAGCGCGGCCAGGATGATGCAGACCTTGAAACCGCGCGCCAGC
>JBAYTT010000251.1:0-4898 GCA_041675485.1 Pelobacteraceae bacterium
TGAAAGTGCTTCCCGTCCCTACAGCGCTTTCACACAGTATATCACCGTCCAGAACATCCACAACCAGCTTTCTGGTCAGATACAGACCGAGTCCGGTGCCGGTGACGGTGGTCTTCAGAGGGGTCTCCAAACGTACGAATGGCTGGAAAAGCCGGGGGATATCTTCTTCGGCGATGCCGATGCCGCTGTCTTTGACCGCTATTCCGACCAGCGGAGATCCGGGATGTTCCTCCATATCCGGCACAGCGGTCGCCGACACAGTAATCCCGCCCTGTTCGGTAAACTTCACGGCATTGCTCAGCAGATTGATGACGCACTGCAACAGTCTGCGCTTGTCGGTGCAGAGGGGATGATGATCAATGTCCAATTGGAGTTCCAATCCCTTGTCGTGGAGATCCTTCTCCACATACTGGACCGCTTCCGTCACCAGGTCGTACAGGTCGAATTCTTCGAAGCGGGTTTCGATCCTGCCTGCCTCGATCTTGGAAACGTCGATGACGTCGTTGATCAGGCTGAGCAGGTGTTTTCCCGAACGTTGGATGGTGTCGAGGTTCTCCTTCTGTTCCGGATTGACCGGGCCGAGCCATTCATCCCGGATAATGCTGGAAAAACCGATGATCGAATTGAGCGGTGTCCGCAATTCGTGACTCATCGAGGCGATGAACATGGACTTCAGCCGGTCAAGTTCCTGCAATTTGGTGTTGGCATTTTCAAGCTCTTCCGTCTTCTGGTTGAGATCGTCCACGATGTTCATCAGGGCCTGTTGATTATCCTGAAGTTCCCGGCCTCTTTCCATCAACTCCTCCGTGCGCTGCTGAATCAGCTCTTCCTGGTTGACGTGCTGTGACTTCAGCCGTTCTGCCATGTGTACCTGCTCGGTGATGTCGAAAAGGGTGGAACGGCTCATCAAAAAATTACCGTTCCCGTCGGTGATGGCGGAAGCGTTGAGAAGTACCGGCAGGATCGAACCATCCTTGCGGATCATTTCAAATTCCAGATCCTTCACCCATCCCTGTTCCTTGAAGAGGGGAAAGTTTTTCCTGAAAACCTCTTCACTCCGTGAGGTGACAAGATCGGTAAAGCGCTTCCGTCCGATAATTTCATTTCTCTGGTACCCCAGCCAATTCAACTCGGTATCGTTAATCCGGATGATCATGCCGTCGGCGTCAAGAGAGTGGTAGCCGCACGGGGCGTTGTTGTAAAGGTCCTGCACCTCCTCTGAATAGGTGCGCAGTTCCTCCTCTGTCCGTTTTCGTTCGGCAAGCTCATGCTGCAGAAGCTCATTGCTGCCCTGTAACTCGGCGGTCCGCTCTGCAACCTGTTCTTCCAGTTTGTCGCGGGCTTGCCGGAGCTCATCCTCGGCCTGCTCCCGCTCTCCGATTTCCAGCTCCAGTTCTTCGTTCATCTCGCTCAGTTGGTCATAGGCCAGTTTGAGCTGGGTGTGCCCGAAGATCTCGCTCTTTATCACCAATGCGACGTAATTGAAAAAGGTCGGCAACTGTCCATACAATTCCCGCATGCCGATGTGGAGGCTTTCCATCTTGAGGACGCCGACGAGGTCGTCGCCAACGAGGAGCGGATAGACCCAGGTGTAGGCATTGGTGAACTCGGTTGTTGTCATCTTCGTGTCGCTGAAATCGTGCACAACCTCGATCGGTTCGCGGCCCGTTATTGATTTTTGAACCAATTCGTCACTGATGGCGTCAAGCTTTGTCTTCGTACCATAGACATCAGCAGAGAAGATATCGCTGTCGATCCAGTAATAGAGGATGATGTTGGTTCCCCCCACGACATCAAGGATGTTGCGCATCATGCAATCGACTGTATCCTCCAGTCCCGACGCGGCGCTCACCCGGTTTATCAGGCTCATGACCAGCTGGAGGTACGACTTCTCCTGGGCCAGTTTCCTGGCGCGCTCCTCCAGATAGGCAAGCTTTTCCGCAGGTATGGTTACGGTTTCTTCCATTGCGTCCTCTGAGCCATGATAGCTTACATCTTCCTGATCAACTGGCCCTGTCAAGTACTTCCCGTACCTTCTGCAATAATCTTATCGGTCTCAACGGTTTATCGAGAAATTCCAGATCTTCGTCCAGCATTCCCCGATTGTGAATAATATCTGCTGTATACCCGCTGATGAAGATAGTCTTGATATCGGGGCAGATCTTCCGGATCTCTTCAAATGCCTCTTTGCCGTTCATTTTCGGCATGATGACGTCCAGGATAACGAGAGCAATAGTCTCCTTGCTCATGTTGAATTTGGTTACGGCATCAAGACCGTCCGTTGCCGTTATGACTTTATAACCGAACTGAACGAGGATTTTCTCTGTCAAATCCAGTAACGCAGCATCATCATCGGCCACGAGGAGCGTTTCCGTCCCCTTTCTCAGGATGTCGTCCACATGTCCGGTTTTCTCACTGATATCCGTCTTGGTCAGCGGGAGGTAGATGGTAAAGGTCGTCCCAACGCCAGGCTCGCTGTAGACATTGATGAAGCCGTTATGCTGCTTGATTATTCCGTATACTATGGAGAGCCCCAGGCCGGTTCCTTTCCCCAACTCCTTGGTGGTGAAGAAGGGCTCAAACAGCCTTTTGCGGGTATTTTCATCCATTCCAACGCCGCTGTCGCTTAAGGAGATGAGGGCGTATTCCCCCGCTTCGCCGTAGCCATGAGTCTTAATGGAGTCTGCGCCTATCTCGACAAACCTGAGCTCAATGGAGAGCATCCCCCCATGCGGCATGGCATCACGCGCATTGACCGCAAGGTTCATAATCACCTGCTCGATCTGCCCGCAATCGGCATTAACTGTCAGCACGTCCTGATGGTATATCGTCTTGAGGGCGATATCCTCGCCGATTATTCTTTGCAGAAACTTTTCGATATTCCTGATGACCTGACTGAGATTGATCGGTTTTGGATTTATGATCTGTTTTCTGCTGAAAGCGAGCAGACTCCTGGTCAGTTCGGCGGCCCTGTCGGCGGCGGCAAGTATCTGGTTCACGTTCTCTTTCTGAGGATCAGCCTTGTCCATCTGCATCTCCAACAGGGAGCTGAAGCCGATGATTGCCGTGAGCATGTTGTTGAAATCATGGGCGATCCCCCCTGCAAGCTGGCCGATGGCCTCCATTTTCTGGGCCTGGAAGAGCTGGTTTTCGAGAATCTTCTGCTCGGATATGTCGCGTGCCGCAGCAAACACCCCTTCAAGTTCTCCGGACTCACTGCAAAGAACCGAGGCATTGTACATTACCGGGGTAACATGGCCATCCCTGTGACGAATCTGAAGAGGATAATCCCGCACTGCGCCTTTGATAAAAACCTGCTGAAACACTACACGGGCCTTCTCCGGTTCGGTGAAATAGTCGGAAAAATCCGCGTTGATGAGTTCTTCCCGTAAATAACCGGTAACCATTTCAGTTGCTTTGTTTACGTCAGTTATTCTTCCGTCCGGAGCGATGGTGACAAAAGGATCAAGGCTCGCCTCTATCAGGCTCCGGTTATAGGCATTTGACACCCTTAGCGCCTCCACTGCCCGTGCGCGCTCCTCTACTTCCTGTGTAAGCTGATTATTCGCACTGGTCAGCTCTCTCGTTCGCTCTTGTACGGTAAGCTCCAGCTTGTCATGGGCATTTTGCAGATTCTCCGCCAACAATTTGCGTTCGGTAATGTCCTCCATTGCCAGGAGGATAATGTGCGAACCGATATTCTTCCGGAAAATCTGCCGGGCGTTGAGCAGAATGATCTTTCGGCCGATGCCCTGAAAATCATGATCGACTTCATAACCATTGAACACGGTATCATGAGGGAGGATCTCCTCGAAGAGCACCCGAAGTTTGGGGATGTCCCACTGCCGGTTGCCGAGATCATAAATGAAGTTGCCGATCGTATCGTCAGGCGTTACCTTGAATGTATTGTAAAAGCTGTGATTGGCGGTGAGGATTTTAAGATCGGAATTCAGCACCACCAGCGGCTCGCGTACCGTTTCGACGATGTTTTCCGCATATTCACGGGCATCCTGGATTTCTGTTTCCAGTTTCTTGCCAACGGTGCCATTAACGATTGAGCAAAGTATATAACCGGAATTACTTCCTGCATCGTTCAACGTGACGCTTTTGAGGTGGCCATAGATCACCGCGTCTTCTTTATCCGTGAGTTGTATTTCACATCTGTGCATCCCCTGTGTCTGTAAAACTGATTCGAGGTGGTGAGAAAACGTCCCTCTTCCGTCGGCATCGGGGATAAAACTGATTAAGGGTTTGTTGACCAGCAATCCCCGCTCTATTCCCAGCAGTCGCGCACCGGCAAGATTAACCTTCCTGATCACTCCGGACGCATCAAAAACGAAATAGCCGATGGGAGCAAAGTCAAAGAGCTCGGCGTATGTATTCCGGGAATGCTCAAGCTCCTCCTGAGTCTGTCGCAACTCTTCGTTTTGCATCTCCATCTCGATCTGGTGTACCTCAAGTTCGTGAAGAAGATGCCGCGTCTCATCGTCCGTTCGGGAGAAACCGGCTTCAGGAGCTTTCGCTTTCAGCTGTTTTTCCGCCTGGAGACGTCTTTCGGACGCTTCGAGCGAAGGGCGCTCATCAATAATCATTGTTTGGTCTCCGCTTCTTTGGAAGCAGCTTCTCTCATCTCCGGCACAACGATTCCCGCATTCTTCTCTCGATAGCCTGCAGCAGCACCGCTTCCAGATGATCCAGCGACACGTCAAGCCAGCGGAGAGGCAACCCCACCAGTCGCCCCGCCTCTTCGGCCTCGGACCTGAAATCACCGGAACAGGGGGTCGAGACGCAGAGCAGATAGTTTCTGTCACCCTGATAAATCTCCCGTATGACCTCCCGGTTTGATCCCAATGCGGTGGTGACTATCCTCTCCCAGTCCCGAGCCCACTCCTCCAGAA
>JBAYTT010000252.1:0-4724 GCA_041675485.1 Pelobacteraceae bacterium
CAATTGGGAACTTACGACCCCTTGTTACCAAGACGCCGCTCCCTTGAACTACCGAGGCGAACGGATAACTCCCCGGACGGGACTTAAACCCGTTAGATATTCAACTGTTACTGCGTACGGTCATGCCTTGAAAGTGGAAAACTGCAAATGCCAACCAGTGTAAGGTTGCTGATTAGATCTATTTTATTGCATGCCTCCATCACTCCCCAGATCGCCCTCCCAAAACTTTAAATTACACAATTGCTTATTAAAACTTTTAGGGCTACAGTATAATCAGATTATCTGATTATCGGAGGTTTGTATGCAAACCATTACTGCTACCGATCTTTCCCGGAACTTTCGCGTCATGCTCAACCGGGTCGAGTTTCAGCACGAAGAGCTGCTGATCGTGCGCAACAACACCCCGGTGGCCCGTCTTGTTCCCGGCCCGGCAACCATGACGGCGGCTGAGGCGTTTGCCGACCTGTATCGCACGCTGCCGCACGAGGCCGGGAATACCTGGCTGGCCGACAGTCGCCTTGATGATGCCGCGACTGGCGAAGTGCGTGATCCATGGGCATCTTGATTGACACCTGCATCTGGATCGATGTCGAACAGGGCAACCTTGCCCCTGCCGATATCGTTGCCGTCACCGGAACGGAGCCGGTTTATCTCTCTCCCGTCACGATTGCCGAACTGAAGTTCGGCGCGGAATGCGCGACAAATCCGGCGATACGCCAGCAACGACTGGCTGCTCTCGCCAGAATACGCATCAAGCCGGTACTGAGGATTGATGAGACAACCGGCGAAATATTCGGTTCCCTCGCCGCCCAATTGAAAAACAGCGGAAAAAGTCATCGTCCCCGCATTCAGGATCTGTGGCTTGCCAGTCAGGCGATTCAGCACGGCTTTGCGCTTCTTACCAGGAATCTGCACGATTTTGAAGATATCCCCGGCTTGCAGGTCACTACGGTGTAGTCATGCTCACAACTCTCCCGCTCCTGACAATCCTGATTTTCCTCCCGCTAGCCGGCTCCCTGCTGCTCCTGCCTCTCTGGAACCGCGTGTCGCTTGCCCGCCCGGTTGCCTTTGGTGTGGCCGTGGCCGAACTGGCGCTGGCCGGGTGGCTGTATGGTTCGTGGCAGACGCTGGCAACGGTGCCGACAAAATTGCCCGGATACCTGCTGCTGGAGGATGCTCCGTGGATACCGGCCTTCGGCATCCGATACACTCTCGGGCTGGACGGTATCTCACTGCTGATGGTCATGCTGACCTCGTTCACCTTCTGCGCGGCGCTGGTTGTGTCGTGGAAGTCGATCAAGGAGAGGGCCGTGCTGTTCCTGACGCTGATGCTGGTCATGGAATCGGGCATCATGGGGGTGTTTCTCTCCCTCGACCTGGCGCTGTTCTACCTGTTCTGGGAGATCATGCTGATTCCGATGTTCTTCCTGATCGGGATCTGGGGGCATGGCCGCAGAATCTACTCAACAATCAAGTTCTTCCTCTTCACCATGTTCGGCTCCCTGCTGATGCTGCTGGCAATCATCGCGCTGCACCTGCTGCATGCGAGCCAGAGCGGTGTTGCCACCTTCAGCCTCCCTGAACTGCTACACACCCAGCTCCCCTACAATACCCAACTCTGGCTGTTCGCCGCTTTCTTCCTGGCGTTTGCCATCAAGTTCCCTCTCTTTCCGCTCCATACCTGGCTTCCCGATGCCCATACCGACGCGCCCACCGCCGGCAGCGTGGTACTGGCCGGGCTGCTGCTCAAAACCGGCAGTTACGGGCTGATCCGGTTCGGCTACCCGCTCTTTCCGCTGGCAGCACAGGCCATGACCCCGCTCATATACACCCTGGCGCTGCTCGGGATTTTCTACGCATCGCTGGTCGCCTTTGCCCAGGAAGATATGAAACGGCTGATCGCCTACTCCAGTATCGGTCACATGGGGTATATCGCGGTCGGCATCGCCGCATGGCAGCCGGTGGCGCTCTCCGGCTCGATCCTGCAGATGGCCAGTCACGGGGTGACCACCGGGGCGCTCTTCTGCCTGATCGGAATGCTGGACGAGCGGGCCCATACCCGCGACATCGCAGCTTTTGGCGGGTTATGGGGGAAAATCCCGCTCTGGTCGTTCTTTTTCCTGATCTTCTCCGTGACTTCGATGGGGGTACCGGGGCTGAACAGCTTTGTCGGAGAATTCCTGATCCTGGCCGGAACGATCAAGCAGGCGCCGCTGGTCGTGGTGCTCTCCTTCGTCGGCATCGTCCTGCCGCTGATCTACATGGTGCGGCTTGTCCAGGAGGTACTGTTCCAAAAGGAACGTCAGCCGCTGGTGCTGCCTGACCTTGATCTGCGCGAGATGGCTCTGCTGACGGCACTGCTGTTGCTGAATATCTGGGTCGGCGTGCATCCGGCGCCGCTGCTCGACATGATTCACCTGCCGGTGCAGCTCTTGACGGGAGGAGCGCCATGACTTCCGCTGACCTGATGGCATTGATGCCCCTGATCATCCTGGCAGGCGGCAGCGTTCTGGTTCTGCTGGCCGGCGCGATCAAGCCGGGCAGCTACCTGTATGAGCTGGCCGGTGCGCTGATTGCCTCGGCCCTGCTCTGGAGCCTGCTGGTCCCAACCGATGCGATCATGCCGGGGCTTGCCATAACACCATTCTCACGCTTCTTTACCATCTTCCTCAGCGCTTCCGGCCTGCTCGCGCTGCTGCTGGCCTCGGGGTACAACCGTCGCCGTGACATTACCGGCGAAGAATACCCGGCGACGATTCTCTTCGCCCTGACCGGCATGGGAGCGGCCTGCGCCGCCACAGACCTGCTGATGCTCTTTCTCGGCCTGGAAGCGTTCACGTTCGCCTTTTACATCCTGGTGGCCATCAAGCGCGACTCCGCCAAAGGCGGCGAAGCGGGACTGAAGTATCTGCTGAACGGGACGTTGTCGGCGGCGATTCTGGCCATGGGGATGGCGCTGGTCTATGCGGCGTGCGGAACTCTCTCGCTGGCAGGACTTGCTTCCGCCGGCAGGTCTCAAGAGCCGCTTTTTCTGGCTGGGGGATGTCTGATACTGCTCGGAATGGCGTTCAAGCTGTCACTGGTGCCGGCCCACCTCTGGACGGCGGATGTCTATCAGGGTGCTCCGGCTCCGGTGACGGCCCTGCTTTCTACGGCCTCCAAAGGGGCGTCACTGGCGGCGCTCCTGCTTCTGCTGCCGTTGTTCGGCGCCTGGCACGGTCTGCGCGACATCCTTTGGGTGGCGGCACTGCTCTCCATGGTGGCAGGCAATCTTGCCGCGCTGGTGCAAATCAATCTCAAACGGATGCTGGCCTGGTCATCAGTCGGGCAGATGGGCTATGTCGCGTTAGGGCTGGTCGCCGCCCCGGCGGGCGGAACCAGGGCCGCACTTTTTTATATGGTGGTCTATGCAATGGCCGGACTGGCCGCCTTCGGGGTGATCTCCATTCTATCGAATGAAGAAGAATGCGATGACATCGAAGCCTATCGCGGCCTTGGCTACCGCAACCCGCTGGCCGGTGGGACGCTTGCTGTGGCGATGTTTTCGTTGGCCGGGATTCCTCCCGCAGCCGGGTTCATGGGGAAGTTTGCCGTTTTTTCAGCCGCACTGAGAGGCGGGGAAATATCTTTGGCACTGGCCGGCATTCTCTCGGCCCTGGTAGCGGTTTACTTCTACCTGCGGATCGTGGTCATCATGTACATGAAACCAGCCGCCGGTGCGGATGAATCTACCCGTACACGTACCGTCCCGGAAATTATCGCCCTGCTTGTTCCGGCTATCGTCATGGTTTTGCTCGGTGTTTATCCCCAACCGCTGCTGGCGTTGCTTGAGAGAATCCTGCCCTGATCGAAATATTTTTCATGAAAGTGTTTGTAGTCATCAGGATACATCTTTTTTCAGGATAAATGTCGCCTTGAACGCCTCGAAAAGGCCGGGATCATACTGGCTGCCGGCATGGTCATTCATAATGTCCAGGGCAAGGCCGGGATTCATTGCCTTGCGGTATGGCCGGTCGGAAGTCATCGCATCAAAGCTGTCGGCAATCGCAATTATCCTCGACGGCAGCGGAATGTCTTCAGCGAGTATTTTGTCCGGGTAGCCTTCGCCATCATATCTTTCATGGTGGTGCTTAATCCAGCACACAAAATCCTTCAGTTCATCAAAGGGTGAGAGGATCTGTGCTCCTTGACTGGGGTGTTCCTGTATTTTCTTGACCTCTGCCGGATTCAATCTGCCCGGTTTTTGCAGAATATACTCAGGAGTGCCTATTTTACCAATATCGTGAAGCAGGGCAGCAAGCTTGGTCATGTGAATCTCATCTCTCGACATACCAATTTCCTTGCATATTGTTGTCGCTATCTGCGCCACACGTCGAGAGTGACCATACGTGTAAGGGTCTTTTGCATCGATTGCCGAAGCAAGAGCTTCTACCGTGCTGATGAAGAGCCTGTTGATTCTATCGTACAGTTGCGCTTTCTTTATGGCCCCGGCTATTTCACCCGAGAGTGCGTCCAGCAGCTTGATCTCCGGCGAAAGGAACTCTTCTCCCGATATCTTGTCCTGTGCTATCAGCAAGCCGATGGTCCTGTTGTCGGTTACAAGCGGCACACAAAGTGCTGCTCGAAAAGAGGTGGGTAATGAGCACGATATGTTCTGGTCAGTGATAAGCGAAGCCTTCTTTCCCGAAAATATCCGGGCGAAGGGTTCTGTTGCGGGATTCACA
>JBAYTT010000253.1:0-4716 GCA_041675485.1 Pelobacteraceae bacterium
ACCGATACTGCCGGTTACAATACGCTCGCACCCTTCACAGTTTTCGGCAATAGTCTGGCAGGATCCACCGGTAAAAATACAACCCTGTTTTCCCCAAAAGGTACACTCGGTACCTGCAAGTACAGTCTGACACTTCATGCTTCTTCCTCCTGAATTTGTTCTGGAACGAATAGTTACTCTACCAATTCTTGCGGAGAAAAGTCAACGTAAAAATTGTCGGGAAACCGGACCGTTTGGAGATGGGGACACGGGTATCAGTTGCCGCTGATTGTCAGGAAATTCCTGAGCAGATCCATTCCTCCCTCGGTCAGGATTGATTCGGGATGGAACTGGACTCCCCAGAGCGGCAGTTCCTTGTGACGCAACCCCATGATTTCGCCATTTTCTACCCACGCAGTTACCTCAAGGCAATCGGGTAAAGTGTGGCGATCGACAATCAGAGAATGGTAGCGGGTGGCAAGGAAAGGGTTCGGAAGTCCGGCGAATAATTCCTTGCCGTCGTGATGAATGGGTGATGTTTTGCCGTGCATAAGTGAGGCACTACGAAGAACCGAGCCGCCAAAAGCATATCCGATTGACTGGTGACCGAGGCAGACCCCTAAAATGGGGATTTTCCCGGCGAAATGTTTGATGGCTGAAACGGAAATTCCGGCCTCTTCCGGTGAGCAGGGGCCGGGAGAAATAACAATCCGCTCAGGTTGCAGGGCTTCTATTTCTGCCAGAGTAATTTTATCATTACGGTGGACCTGTACGTTCTCCCCCAACTGTCCGAAGTACTGGACGATATTGAAGGTAAACGAGTCGTAATTGTCGATCATCAGCAGCATTTAGGCCAAACCTTTCTCTGCGATTTCTACCGCCCGCATGACGGCCATTCCTTTATTGATGGTTTCCTGCCATTCCGTTGCCGGATCGGAATCAGCCACAATGCCTGCGCCAGCCTGCAAGTGAACTTTCCCGTCCTTTATCACAAGGGTGCGGATTGCTATGGCAAGGTCCATATTTCCGGAGAAGGAAAAGTAGCCGACAGCTCCGCCGTAGACCTCACGGCGAACCGGCTCAAGCTCGTCTATGATCTGCATGGCACGGATTTTCGGGGCTCCTGACAGCGTCCCGGCTGGGAACGTGGCTCGAACCAGATCAAAGGCATCCCGATCAGGAGATAACTGCCCTTGAACATTCGAAACGATATGCATGACATGAGAATAGCGCTCGATGAGCATAAGTTCGGAGACCCTGACCGATCCGGTTGTGCAGACCCGCCCCAGGTCATTTCTGCCGAGATCCACCAGCATAACATGCTCGGCGCATTCTTTCGGATCGGCCAGCAATTCATCTGCGAGCCCTGCATCAGTTTCGGGAGTTGCACCACGGGGGCGGGTTCCAGCAATGGGTCGCAACTCTACCCGCTCCCCCTCCTTGCGAACCATTACTTCCGGAGATGCACCGGCAATAACCGTGTCATCGAGGCGCAGGAAGAACATATACGGTGAGGGATTGAGTGTTCTTAATACCCGGTAGATATCAAGTGGATCAGCGGTAAGTTCTCCGCTGAAGCGCTGGGAAAGAACAACTTGAATGATATCGCCCGATCGAACGTATTCCTTGGCTTTTTCGACAGAATCCTCAAAATGGGCACGGGACATATTAGAGACAAACTGAACCGGCTTTTGCGGAGTTGTTGCATCCAAAGGCGGTACGGGAGTGTGCAGGCGGCCGATTATGTCGTCAATCTTTTCAGTTGCCTGCCTATACGCTTCTGATGGAGATATCTCCCCGGAAATGTGGGCATTTGAAACCACTTTAATTTTTTGACGCATGGTATCGAAAATTACGATGGTGTCTGTAATCATAAAGTATGAATCGTATGTATCAAGAAGTGCCGGTTTTTCAGTCGTCAATGCTTCAAAGTGCCTGATCATGTCATAGCCGAGATAGCCGACCGCTCCGCCAAAAAAACGGGGGAGCCCATCCACCTCAACAGGTGAAAACTGTGCAAGAAGTTCTTTTACACAGGTAAGCGGATCGGAAGCTTCCTGCTGGACGATAACCCCGTCTGTAATTGTTTCAACAAGAGTGCCCTTTGAGCGGATGACAACAGATGGTGCCGAGCCGAGAAAACTGTAGCGCCCCCATTTTTCACCCCCCTCGATACTTTCGAGAAGATATGAAAACTGCCCGTCGTCAAGTTTTTTGAAAGCAGTGACCGGCGTATCCATATCAGCCATTATTTCCCGATACACAGGAATAAGGTTGCCTTTTTCGGCTAGCGAATAAAAAACGTCACGTGGTGGAAAAAACATTACGTACCTCATGTAAAATATCTGCAGAAAAAGCTAACACAGGCTCTCTGGGGTGTCAAGTTCAGCCGGACTTTCTTTTGCGTACGTAAGCCGGTATATATTTTTACAGCATGCTATGATTTTTATAAAAACGTGTTATACTTACCGCATCAATTGCGGTGCGAAAGGTGAACCATCATGCAACAGAACAATATGCAGCAGAGCAAAATCCTTCTTGAGAGTGATACTAATGAGCTTGAAATAGTTGAATTCCGGATTGATGAAGTTGACTGGAATGGCAACGTTCTTCCCTGCTACTACGGAGTCAACGTCGCTAAAGTCCGCGAGATCATCCGTTTGCCGCAAATGTCGCGGGTTGTGAATGCCAAGCCTGGTGTTGAAGGGATGATCAAACTGCGTGACAAGGTGATCACCATTATAAATCTTGCAACGGTGCTTAACAAGTCGACCGGAGATATGGTGGCGGACCGGGTCGTCGTGCTTGAGTTCAATAACTTGATGGTTGGAGTACTGGTCCATTCCGTCTCCAGGATCTATCGAATTTCCTGGAAAAACGTGGAAGCGCCATCTGCGGCAGTTCACAGTGATGAAGTTACCGGCCTCGTCAAAATGGACGACAGGATTATCCTGGTGCTTGACTTTGAAAAAATAGTTGCCGAGCTTTGCTCGGAAAGTGCTCTTAAACCGCTTGATTCCGTGTTGATGCAACGCGCAGAGTCTAATCCCGAACGTGCCCAGAAAACGGTTCTGGTTGCCGATGATTCACTCTTTATTCGCAAGACCCTCTGCAGCAGTCTGCGATCTGCCGGATATACGGTGATTGAGGCAGAGAATGGTGCCGAGGCATGGAAGATAATTCAGCAGACCATGCAGAAAGCTGCACAGGACGGGGGCGATTTCAGGAAGTATATCCACATGTTGATCACGGATGTTGAAATGCCTCAAATGGATGGCTTGCATCTCACCTCGCTTGTTCGCAAGGAGGAAACCCTTAAAGACTTTCCCGTTGCAATATTTTCATCTCTTGCTTCCGAGGACAACAAACGCAAATGGATAAGTCTCGGAGCTAACTGCATCCTGACAAAGCCTGATTTGCCGAAATTGGTTGATGTCGTTGATGAGTTGACGATGTGATTTGTGCTTGACAACCCCGATACCCCTGTGATTTAGTATCAATCCATGAACTCAAACCGCTTCTATATCGCTTTCAGCTTTTACTTTTGGTTCGGCTTTTCTTTCAGGCCGTCTGCCCGGGTATAGGTGTAAGCGAAGGAGCTAATTACACGAAACCACAAACCGGGGCAGACGAAAGTCTCCCCGGTTTTTTGCTGCCTGTTATCAGGATCAGCCAGGGCCGGGGGCAACTTCCGGCTCTCGCTTTTTGTGGGAAAGGAACAGGAGATGATCATAGTAATGAAGGCGGGAGCTGCAAAGAAAGACAAGGACGAAGTTTTGAGGCGCATCAAGGAGTTGGGGTACACATCACATGTCATACATGGAACGACGCGTGATGTAATCGGAGCGATCGGCGACGAGCGCGGCAAGTCTGCTTTGCAGGCGTTGGAGACCCTGCATGGAGTGGAAAACGTGGTTCCAATTCTGCAACCGTATAAACTGGCGTCGCTTGAAGTCAAAAAAGAGTCGAGCGTTGTGCGGATCAGTGATGATGTCGTCATTGGTGGCCCACAAGTCATAATGATGGCAGGTCCCTGTTCGGTGGAGAGCGAAGAACAGATAATTGAGTCCGCTGTTGCGGTAAAAAAAGCCGGTGCCCATATTTTGCGCGGTGGAGCGTTCAAACCGCGAACTTCTCCGTATTCATTTCAGGGACTTGAAGAGGAGGGGCTGAAGTTGCTGGCCAAGGCGCGTGATTTGACCGGGCTCCCCTTTGTGACGGAGGTTATCAATCCCGAAACTGCCGACATGGTGGCAGCGTACGCCGACATTCTGCAGATAGGAGCTCGCAATTCGCAGAACTTTGCTCTGCTGAAAAAAGTCGGCCAGCTTCGCAAGCCGGTTCTGTTGAAGCGAGGGATGGCGATGACAATTCAGGAACTCCTGATGAGCGCCGAGTACATCATGAGCGAGGGGAATCAGTCAGTGATTCTTTGTGAGAGAGGGATCCGTACCTTTGAAACGGCAACTCGAAACACCCTCGATTTGTCCGCGATTCCCGTGCTGAAAGGAAAAACCCATCTGCCGGTTGTCATTGATCCGTCACACGGTACCGGTAATCATCATTATGTGGCTCCGATGAGTTATGCTGCTGTAGCAGCGGGTGCTGACGGATTGATCGTGGAGGTGCATCCGGATCCGGAACATGCGTCGTCGGACGGTGCCCAGTCACTGAAACCGGCCAAATTTGAGGTAATGATGCAGAAGTTGCGGCTATTTGCCGAGGCGGATGGAAGGA
>JBAYTT010000254.1:0-4716 GCA_041675485.1 Pelobacteraceae bacterium
GTTGCGGCTTTCGGTCGGGATTGAGGATTGCGATGACCTGATTGAAGATCTTCGACAGGCTTTGGAAGGATAAGGAGTGACAACCATGAAACTTGCGACCAAACTGATCCACGGCGGCCCGACCGTCGACCAGCAGACCGGAGCGCTCGGTGTGCCGATTTACCAGATATCAACCTATCGCCAGACCTCGGTTGACCATTTCAGCAAATATGACTACGCTCGCGGCGACAATCCGACCCGCGAAGCGCTTCAGGACACCATTGCCGTCCTGGAAGGAGGCACCCGCTGCCTCGCCTTCGCGTCCGGAATGGCTGCCATCTCCACTACGCTGATGATCTTCTCTCCCGGCGACCACCTGGTCGTCTGCGACGATGTCTACGGAGGCGCCTACCGGGTACTTTCGACCATATTCAGCCGGATGGGGATAACCTCAACGTTTGTCGATGCGACCGATCTGGCCGCTATTGAAGCAGCCATCCGCCCCGAGACAAAGGGGCTCTACCTGGAAACACCATCCAACCCGCTCCTGAAGGTCACCGACCTGCGCGGAGCTGTTGAAATTGCCCGTCGCCACGGCATCATCACCCTGGTGGACAACACCTTCATGACCCCCTACCTGCAGCGCCCGCTGGAACTCGGGTGCGACATCGTCCTGCATAGCGGTACCAAGTTTATCAACGGTCACAGCGATGTTCTCTGCGGCTTCTCCGTGGTCAGGGACAACGAACTGGGGCAGCGCATCCGCTATATCCAGAATGCCTTCGGCACCGGACTTGGTCCACAAGATTCATTTCTGACCCTGCGCGGCGTCAAGACCCTCAAGGTCAGGATGGATCAGAGTCAGCAGAATACGCTCAAGATCGTCGCATGGCTGAAGCAACATCCGCGTGTTAGCGCCGTCCATTATCCCGGGCTTCCCGAGCATCCCGGCCATGCCATACACAATGCCCAGGCCGATGGGCCGGGAGCGGTCTTTTCCTTTGAACTCGATTCGTATGAAACGACCAAGCGGCTCCTTGAAAACTCTCATCTGGCAGCTTTTGCCGTCAGTCTGGGAGGGGTTGAAAGCATCATCTCCTATCCGGCAAAAATGTCGCACGCTTCGGTTCCTAAAGAAGAGCGGGAGCGAAAAGGGATCACGGACACCCTGGTACGGCTTTCGGTAGGCCTGGAAGACCCGGACGACCTGATCGCCGATCTCCGGCAGGCGATCGGGTAAGAGGATGGAGATCCGTATCAACGAAAAAACAACCCTTATTGAAGAGGGGTTGACGCTCGGAACTGTCGCCGCTCTCCACAAGCCGGACGCCGATGTCCTGATCCTGAACGGCTTTCCGGCTCCGGCAGATACGGCCCTGAACGACGGGGACGAGGTCTTTCTGATTCGGCGCGGCGAAATACCGACGCGAGAGGATCTGGAAGGGTTGATGGCGGCCCGGCATACTCCCGGCGTTCATGCCCGCCTCAAGGGTGCCTCGGTCGGCATTGCCGGCATCGGAGGGCTTGGTTCGGCGGTAGCGGTCGCCTTGGCGAGGGTCGGCATCGGCAGGCTGGTTGTCGCGGATTTTGATGTTGTGGAGCCCTCAAACCTCAATCGGCAGCAATATTTTATCGACCAGATCGGCCACCATAAGGTTGACGCGCTGGCATGCAACCTGAGGCGCATCAATCCGTACGTAACGGTTGAAACGCATCGTGTCCTGCTCGGTCCGGAGAACATTCCGGCAGTTTTTTCCGGCTGCCCGATTGTGGTTGAAGCCTTTGACCGAGCAGACATGAAGGCCATGCTGGTAAACTGCATACTTGAATCATTGCCGCAGAGCACCGTGGTGGCCGCTTCCGGAGTCGCCGGCTACGGGCCAAACAACGGCATCGCAACACGCAAGGTTGCTGAGCGCCTCTACCTGATAGGCGACAGCGTATCGGAAGCGGCTCCGGGCAACGGCCTGATGGCCCCCCGGGTCGGCATCGCCGCATCCCATCAGGCCAACCAGGTGATCAGAATTTTGTTAGGGGAAGAGTAATGAGTATTATTGCCGTAGCCATGAGCGGCGGGGTCGATTCCTCCGTCACCGCCGCGCTGCTCAAACAGCAGGGGCATGAGGTAATCGGCATCACCATGAGTCTCTTTGCCCCTCACGGCAGCGACATCGGCTCGGCCGTTCACGATGCCGCCGTTGTAGCGGGCCATCTGGGGATTCCACACCATGTGGCCGACTTTGCTCCGGATTTCAGCAGGCTGATAATCAGCGATTTCATCGAAGAGTACCGGGCCGGACACACACCCAATCCGTGTGTTCGCTGCAACCGCTTCATAAAGTTCGGGCTGCTGCTGGAAAAGGCCCGAGAACTGGGTGCCGAACTGCTGGCTACCGGGCACTATGTCAGAAAGTCCATTGATCCGGATGGTACCTGCCACCTATTGACAGCTGACTATGCTCGCAAGGATCAGTCATATTTCCTCTACACGCTGACCCAGCAACAATTGCAGCAGGTGATTTTTCCGCTCGGCACGATAGCAAGCAAGGACGAAGTGCGCCGTCTGGCACGCGAATTCGCTCTTCCGGTAGCGGAAAAAAGTGACAGCCAGGAGGTCTGCTTCATTCCAAACGATGATTATGTTGCATTTCTGGAAGGAAACGGAGCGCTGGATGCTGCAGAGGGCGACATCGTCCACCTGAGCGGCCGTACGGTCGGACATCATCACGGCACACATCGCTACACAATCGGTCAGCGCAAGGGTTTGGGAATTGCCTGGAGCGAACCGCTTTATGTAACGGGGATTGATGCGGCACGAAATATCGTCATTGTGGGAGAGCAGCAGCATGTGTTTGCGGCCGGCTTGAAGGCGGAATCAGTCAGCTGGATTGCAGCACCGGAGGGGGAAGAGTTTGCCGCAACCTGCAAGATCCGCTACCGCCACCAACCGGTCGCCTGCCGGGTACGCCTGTTGCCCGGGGAGTGCTGCGAGGTGCGCTTTGACCAGCAGCAAAAATCGGTCACCCCCGGACAGGCGCTGGTATTCTACCGGGGAGATGAAGTTCTGGGTGGAGGACGAATCGTGTGCGCGTTGTAGGGCGCATTGATTGCGCCACTTAGGGCACCGCCGCTATCGCATCCCACGTGGCGGGACTTTTGGGATTTCTTATTTTGAACTCCAGATACTGTGCCGCCTTTTTCAATTTCTCGTTTGGGAGCGCCATACCCAAAAAAGTGTCAAGGGCTTCAAGCACCCGTTTTTCTGCATTCTGGCCGGCAAAGCCCTCCCCCTCGACAATTCCCCGCAGATAAGCAAGCACGGATTTTTGATCTTCTTCACTTTTCAAGCGCTTCGGGTCGGCAATAAACAGCAGGTAGCGTGCCTTGTCCCGAACCGGACCCCCGAGGTGCTTTTCGGCAAGAAGCTGCTCAATAACCGTTGCAATGCTCCCCTGCTCGGCATAATTTAAATTTTTGTTTTCCAGATACGAGGCAAGATATTCCAGAGCGGTCAGACGGCTTGCAGGATCTCCGATTTTAAACAGCAACAACTGGGCAGCCTGCAGCTTCAGGATATCTTCCTGATCGGGATAAAGAAAACAACGCAACATCAAGGCCAGCTTTTCCTGGGCGACCGGGGTCAATGCGGCATCTTCCACCTTTACGCGAATCTGTTCCAACAGCTCGCGTTTGTTGGCGTATTCGCCGAAACGTATCTGAACAATCAAAGCACGGACCTGCTGATCTTCGCTTACATCCCATAACTCATCAACAGCCCGCAGAATCTTGCTGCAAATGCCCCGGATCTTTTCTTCCTTGGGCAATTCCTCCTGATTCCAGTAATCCGGATAGGTATCCAGAACCGTGTCGGATTCTGCCGGATTCCTCGCCTTCTCCAGTACATTCCTGAAGTAGCTGAGAATTTTGATCTGATAATTGCTGCCGGCCTCACGTAACGGCCTGAGGAGGTCATCCAGAAACGTGACGTTCAACCCGGAAGCCCCGCTGCAGAGATAGCGATACACGCCTTCGGCCTTGTCAACCTGCTTTTCAATGTACTTCCGGCGAAGAGTTTCACCAAGATTGGTGGACTGGACCTTCTTGAAAAAGGCACTCAGCAGGTTGGATGCATGATGTTTGATATTATTGTCAATTTCGTCAGACACAACGATATCCAGGCAGGCATCAAATATTTTCACCTGTTCCTGCTCATCGCGGGATGAATCGATATAATCTTCAACGATTGCAAGAATTTCAGCCATATGCTTGCGGTTGCGCCCGTTGAGAAGCGTCGTGAAAGTTTCACGCAGACTCCCGGCATCGACAATGCCAAACAGAAACTTGACGGCAGCATTCCTGCTCGAAGTTCCCTTGCCGTCGGTCGATTTCAGCAGTTTCAGAATGCTCTCCGCCGGGTCAGTGACCCAGTCCGGAACAAGATCCTCCATGAAGCGTTCAGCTTTTCTTCGCACGACGGCATCCAGGTCATAGATGAAATACCGTGCCACATCGATCCTGAATTCGCGGGTAGCAGCAGACGTTGCAATGGTCTCGAAAGCCGCCGCCTTGTCTTTGGCGGAGAGCCGTGCAATATCTTTCTTTGCCTTGGATGAGTCATTGATTTTTACATAAAAATTGACTATGTCTTTGACCGATACTTCCGAATCTATATCAGCATCCATATCTTTTTTCATGACACGTGCCTTTCTGAACGAATTTGAGCGAGTATAGCCTCAA
>JBAYTT010000255.1:0-4674 GCA_041675485.1 Pelobacteraceae bacterium
AGCGCTTGAAAAATGCCGGTATGGATACCTACCACCACAATCTGGAAACATCCCGCAGCTTCTTTCCGCAGATCTGCACCACCCATGATTATGAGGAGGATGTCGCTACCATTCGCGCAGCGAAGTCGGTCGGATTGCGGGTCTGCTGCGGCGGAATTTTCGGTCTCGGTGAATCGTTTGCCCAGAGGATCGAGATGGCGGAGACCCTGCGCGAGCTGGATGTCGATTCGATTCCGCTCAATTTTCTGAATCCGGTCGCCGGGACACGGCTTGAGAGCGCTGACAATCTTACGCCGCTCGAATGCCTGACGATCATTGCCGTCTATCGTTTTCTGCTGCCCGGCAAGCGGCTCTCGGTCTGCGGCGGGCGAGAGAAAAACCTGCGCGAACTGCAGTCCTGGATGTTTCTGGCGGGCGCCAACGGCACAATGACCGGCAATTATCTGACAACTCCCGGGCGCCCTCCCGAACTTGACCGGCAGATGCTGAAGGATCTTGAAATACCGGTAGGAGGTTGTTGCGGAGCAGAGAACTGATGGCGCCGCGCGGGATTTTTGTTACCGGGACCGATACCGGTGTCGGCAAGACGATCGTTGCGGCAACGCTGGCCCGGCTGCTCCGGATGAACGGTATTTCAGTCGGAGTGATGAAGCCGGTTACCAGCGGCTGTCGTGAGGAGAATACTGCCCTGGTTTCGGATGATGCCCTGTTACTCTGCCAGGCATCCGGAATTGCTGTTTCGGACGATGTCGCTCCGTATCGTTTGCGTGAGGCGCTTGCTCCCTCGGATGCTGCCAGGATCGACGGCGTCCGGATTGATTTCTCAGTCATAAAAGCTGCATTCGATCGCTTGGCGTCCACGTATGAATACGTGATTGTAGAGGGAGCGGGAGGATTGATGGTGCCGCTTTCCGGAGGGCTGCTGGTCGCGGATCTGGCGCGTGAGCTCGGGTTGCCGCTCCTGGTCGTGGCGCGCCCGGGGTTGGGAACTGTCAACCATACCGTTCTGACCTGCTTTGCCGCACAGCAGATGGGGCTTCAGGTGGCGGGTGTCATTATTAACGGGATGCCTGAGCATCCCGGCCTGGCGGAGAAGGGGGCGCCGCATCTGATCGGTTCGCTCTGCGGGACGTCGGTGCTGGGGGTATGGCCGCGGCGCAATGAAGTCGATGAGATGGAGTTGGTTGATGAAATGGCGGTCTGGCTGGATGGGCAGGCGGAAACCGGCATTGTGTTACGAGAATTAGGTGTATGAGTTGAGCTCTGTTTCAATGTAATTGGCCGCACGTTTCGAATCGCGTTCAAATTCTTCGACGATATCCGCCAGCGCCGTATGTCTGCTGACCCCCCCCAATGATTCACTGATACCGGTATTCCGAAGGATGTCCCGTACTTCCGCATGCGCTTCAGCGACTTTGAACTGTATCCCTTGCCGCTCAAGTTCCTCTACAAGCAGCTCCAGCATTCTGGCGCCAGCCGAATCAATGTATGGTGATGTCGAAAGATCGCATACGGCAAGTCTGACGGGTGTGCTTTCGCGGCGAATTGCTTCAAGTACCGTTGAATTAACGGTGTTGACATTGAAATAGAGCAGGGGTGCTTCAATGCGGAACAGAAACAGACCGGGGAAGCGTTCGTTGTGGGTATGGCGGTCCGCGTCGCTGAAGCGCAAACTGCCGGGAATCCTGCCCAGTACGGCTACATGCGGTCTGGCCATCATTCGGAGCAGGAAGAGGATCGACGCGATTGCCGAAATCGTGACCCCTTTTAAAATTCCGAACAACAGTACTCCAACAAATGCGACCAGCGCAACGTTGAACTCAAGGTGGCTTATCTGTCGCAACCGCTTGAAATCACTTGCTTTGACAAAACCGGAAACCGCAACCAGCACTATGGCGGCGAGGACTGTATCCGGCAGATTACGGAGCATCCCGGTAAAAAAGTAAAGCACCATCACAAGTGCGATCGATGCGAAGATCAACGAAAGAGGTGTCCGTGCGCCAGCCTTTTCGTTAACCGCGGTCTGCGACAAGCCACCGGCAACCGGGTAGCCGTGCCAGAGTGCTGCCACCAGGTTGGCTGCCCCCAACCCCAGGAACTCCTGGCGGGGATTGACTTCGTAGTGATGTTTAGAAGCAAACGCGCGAGCGGCGGCGATGCTCTCAACGTAAGAGAGTAGAAAACAGGCAAATGCCAGTTCAAGCAAGCCTTCGATTTGCTCGGCATGAATGAAAGGCATCTCCATGGACGGTAACCCCATTGGAATGAGTCCGACGACTGTGACCCCCTGTTCAGCCAGACCGAAAACTGAGACGATTCCGATTGAAATAATGACGACCGCCAATGCCACCGGTTGGCCCGGAAACAGCCGGTTTCCGGCAAGTATCAGCAGGAGTGAGCCGAACCCGAGCAGTATGGCCGTTGTATTGGCACTGCCAAGTTGTTGAAGGATATGGGTTATCCGTTCGAAAAAATTGTCACCCCCTCCGCTGACACCAAGGAGCGTGGGAAGTTGCATTGAGGCGATGCTTAATGCTGCCCCGGCTTTGAATCCCAGCAGGGTGGATTCGGAAATGAAATTAACGAACGAGCCAAGGCGCATGATCCAGGCCAACAAACAGAATGCTGCTACCATTCCGGCGGTCATGGCGGCAATGGTGGCATAGCTTGAGGGGCTGCCGGCCGCCATTGATCCGCCAACGCTGGCGACCATGACCGAGACGGATGCAATCGGACCGACTGACAGATGACGGGACGAAGCAAATAGCGCGTAGGCAATACCGCTGAATATATAGCAGTAGAGACCAGTCTGGGGAGGGAGGCCGGCCAACGTTGCGTATGCCATGGCCACCGGCACGGCATACGCTGCAAGCGTTATCCCGGCAATCAGGTCGGGCAACAACCACTCGGTCTGGTAGCGGGGCAGCCAGGTAATAATCGGAATCAGTTGTACCAGCCGCCGTAAGATACTCTGCATGGTTTCCGGCCTGTTATCGTTTTAGTACGTTAGAAGTATTTTCTGCGCTTTCCTTGAAGAAAACAACTTTGTTGATATAGTTATTCTGTTTATAAGGGTTAGGGGTGTTAGTCAATGGCAGAGTGTTTTATGCTGGCAGAAACAGTGAGGTTTCATTTTCAAAGGCTGCACGAATTGAACTTGACTATTTTGCATGTAAAAAGTATCGTCCAGCAGGATGTTTAGCACACAATATAGGGGGCTTTATGGCGGATAAAACTCAATCATTCGAAACTCTTACACTTCACGCAGGGCAGACTCCGGATCCAACCACGCTCTCACGCGCGGTACCTCTTTATCAAACTACTTCGTACGTCTTCAAAAGTTCCGAACATGCCGCCAATCTTTTTGGGCTCAAGGAATTCGGTAATATTTATACCAGACTGATGAATCCGACGACCGATGTTCTCGAACAGCGCCTCGCCGCTCTGGATGGCGGTGTAGCCGCGCTGGCAGTTGCATCCGGTCAGGCCGCAATTACCTATGCGGTGCTGAATATTGCCAAGGCGGGCGATAACATCGTGTCCACCAATTACCTCTACGGCGGTACCTATAACCTGTTTCATTATACGCTTCCCAAACTCGGCATTACGGTGAAGTTTGTTGATACCTCCGATCCTGAAAACATCCGCAAGGCAATCGACGGCAATACCCGGCTGGTTTACAGCGAGTCAGTCGGAAATCCGAAAAATAATGTCGATGATTTTGAAGCAATTGCAGCGGTTGCCCATGCGGCCGGCCTCCCTTATGTTGTTGACAATACGGTCACCACTCCGTTTCTCTTCAAACCGCTCGAGCATGGCGCTGATATTGTTGTGTATTCGTTGACCAAATTCATTGGCGGGCATGGCACCAGCATTGGCGGCGCAGTTGTCGATGGCGGAAAATTCCCCTGGAACAACGGCAAATTCCCTGAATTCACCGAGCCTGATCCTTCCTACCATGGCCTTAAATACTGGGAAGCTCTGGGAAATATTTCGTATATTATCAAGATGCGGGTGTCACTGCTCCGCGACATGGGTGCCTGTATTTCTCCGTTTAACTCTCACCAGATTATACTGGGGCTTGAGACCCTGCATGTCCGTATGGCGCGTCACGTGGAAAATGCCCGCGCCGTTGCCCGCTGGCTGGAAAAACATCCGTCCGTTGTCTGGGTAAATTATCCGGGGTTGGCAAGCCACAAGGATCACGCCCGTGCGCTCAAGTATCTTCCGAAAGGGGAGGGGGCCATCATCGGCTTCGGCATTAAAGGCGGCATGGAGGCCGGCAAGAAATTTATCGATAATGTCAAGCTGCTGTCGCACCTGGCCAATATTGGTGATGCAAAATCGCTGGTAATCCATCCCGCCTCAACCACCCATCAGCAATTGACTGCCGAAGAGCAGGTTGCATCAGGTGTTACAGCCGACTTTATCCGGCTTTCAGTCGGGATCGAATGTGTAGATGACATTATTGCGGATATCGAGCAGGCGCTGGAGATTTCTCAACACTAACCAGGATACATATCGGATACATATTATTTCTTGAAAATTTACGGGCAACCCTTGCGGTTGCCTTTTTTCATGGTAGCATTCTCAGAATACCTTTTGATCGGTCAGTATTGAAAATGTCTTGAAAATTTAAACATATATGGTATACCGGTTGTGTAAATTTAAGAT
>JBAYTT010000256.1:0-4624 GCA_041675485.1 Pelobacteraceae bacterium
CAAAACAGGACCAGCGTTTTCCCTTGATCGGTTATTACGCATCTCAGTCGATCAAATAGGCACCATACTGTTTTACAATGGTCAACCAACTTGATTTTCAAGCATTCTCTGCTATAGTCAGGCTGGTATGGGATTCCGTATCCAGTAACAAACAACCAAACCCGGACTGGATTAAAATCGTATTTGATACCGGAACAACACATTCACATGAGATGCAACTGTCCGCATGCGCTGTCTGTCGGCCACATCAGTTTTTTCTCCTCACGGGAGTTATCATAATGTTCATGCAATTCCGATTCTGGGGCATCAAAACCAAAATCATGTCAATCCTGCTGGTCAGCGTCTGCATATTCACCGTAGCGGTTGAAACCATTTTTGTGCCACTCATGCTGAGCTATTTCATGAACGAGCGGCAGATCGCTACTAAACAGGTGGTAGAAGTTGCCTATGGAGTGCTGGAGAAACTCGAGCAGAAGGTTCAGAATGGCCAGGAATCGCCTGACGAGGCAAAGGCCAGGGCTATTTCGCTGATCAGGTCGCTCCGTTTCAGTGGCAAGGAGTATTTCTGGATTCACGACCTGAGCCGCCCCGTTCCCAGAATGATCATGCATCCCACCGTTCCGTCTCTGGACGGCACGGTACTGGACGATCCCCAGTTCAACAAGGCATCGGGCAAACGGGTTTTGACTGATCCAGCCATGGTAGCGTTGAATAGCAGCAACCTCTTCGTTGCCATGAATGAGGTCGTTGAAGCGGCACGGGAAGGCTATGTCTCGTACGCCTGGCCCAAGCCGAAAGCGGATGGTGGCGTTACCACCGAGTTGTATCCCAAAATTTCTTTCGTCAAGAAGTTCGAACCATTCGGGTGGGTTATCGGCAGCGGCATCTACGTGGATGATGTCAAGTCTACCGTTGCGCACATACGATACCTGATCCACACCGCATCATTGTTTTTCTGCCTTGCCGTTATTCTCATCTATTACCTGATGGTCCACTATATATCCAGGCCGGTAGCCAATCTGGCGCAACTGGCAAAACGGATCGCCTCGGGTGAGTACGGCGCCCAGTTGCCCATAATTACCAACGATGAAGTAGGGGTGCTTTCCGAATCGTTGAACCGGATGTCCTGCCAGGTACAGGAGAAGGCCCTCGACCTTGAAACAGCCAACAGGGAACTGCAGCTGGAACTGGCCGAGCGCAGACGGGCCGAAGAATCACTTAAGGCCAGCGAAGAGAAGTTCCGCACCCTGGTGGAAAACTCCTTTGATGTTATTTTTGTTCTTGATTCAAACGGCGTATTCCAGTTTATCTCTCCGGCCTGGGAAACACATTTCGGCTACCCGGTAACCGACGTCATCAACAACAATTTTCAGCAGTTTGTACACCCGGACGACATCCGGCTTTGCATGACGTACCTCCAACAGGTCATGGAGACAGGTCAGGCCGCCACCAGTCCCCCCTATCGAGTCAGGCACGCAGACGCTTCCTGGCGGTTGTTCATCGCCAACGGCACCCTGCTCCAGGATTCCAGCGGCCAAGCCCTCTACATTGGAGTCGGACGCGATATTTCCGACGAGAGGCGGCTGGAGGAAGAGCGTCTGAATCTTGAACGCCAGTTTCTCCATGCGCAAAAGCTGGAAAGCCTCGGGATCATGGCAGGCGGCATTGCCCACGACTTCAACAATCTGCTGACGGTCATCATCGGCAACCTTGAGCTGTCCGGCATGCAGCTTGACAAGACCTCCACGGTGGCCACCCGCATTGAGCAGGCCATGCAGGCCAGCCTGCGGGCAGCAGACCTCACTCGGCAGTTGCTGGCCTATTCGGGCAAAGGTGTGTTCGAGCTCAAGCAGCTTGATCTTAACCAGATGATCAAGGAGAACTGTGATCTGTTTCGTACAACCGTCCCCAAAACAATAACCATGACGACGGAGATGCCCACTGCACTCCCGCCGGTTTTAGGCGACTCGGGGCAACTGCAGCAGGTCATCATGAACCTGATCACCAATGCAGCGGAAGCCATCGGCTGCGAACCCGGCAGCATCGTGATTTCCACCGGCGTGGAGGAATGTGACAAGAAGCAGCTGGCACACAGCCGGCTGGAGAAGAAAGCGCAGCCGGGACGCTATGTGTACATCAGTGTCACCGACTCGGGCTGCGGCATGAACGAAGAGATGCAGCAGCGGATTTTCGAACCCTTTTACACGACAAAATTTACCGGACGCGGGTTAGGTATGGCGTCAGTAATGGGCATAATCAAATCACATAATGGAGCGATTCTCCTTCGCAGCGAACCCGGATGCGGAACCTCTTTCAAGGTACTGCTGCCGATATTCACCGGGCAGCATGACATCGCGCCGCCGGACCTTGCCGGCACCGCTCTTCCGAAACCGCGCCGCGAGTCGGCTGAAACGGTCCTGGTTGCCGATGATGAAGAGCTTGTGCGGGAGGTCTGCGAGGAATACCTCAAGGACATGGGGCTGCGGACCTTGAGCGCCGCTAACGGCAAGGAGGCGGTCGACCTGTTCAGGCAATACAGGAATGATATTTCGTTTATCATTCTTGATTTGACCATGCCGTATATGGACGGCGTGGCAACGCTGCATGAGTTGAGACAGATACAGCCCGGCGTGAAGGTAATTATCAGCAGTGGGCATTCCTGGGAAACCACCGCAAAGATTTTCATACGTGACAAGCCGGACGGATTTATTCAGAAACCGTTTCAGATGCTGGAACTTCAGGAGAAAATCGACAAAATTCTCCATGGTACTTCTTGTTAGCACCGCCAGGCTCCCGGAGGGAGCCTTTGTCCAAAAAGAGGAACATTTTTTCATGAATGGAACAGGCTCCATCAAAATCTGGCAGCTCCTGAGGTCCGCCACTGCGGTGACGCTGCTGTTGTTCCTTATGTCCGGGTGCAATAATTCACCAGCAACACCCGGCATGGTCCAGGGGTATGTCGAGGGAGAATTTGTCTACATTTCCGCCCCGCTGCCGGGAAAACTTGAAACGCTCTACGTGCAACGGGGTGCTCAGACCAAGGCGGGCGACCCGCTCTTTGAGCTGGAAAGCATCCCGGAAAAAGCGGCGCGCGATGAAGCAAATCTGCGACTTGCCCAGATCAGGGCACAAGTAGCCGATGCAAAAAAGGGGAGACGGCCGACTGAAATTGAAGCAACGACCTCTCAATTGAACCTGGCCAGGGTAGCATTGCAGTTTTCGGAAAAAGAGCTGGCACGCCATGAGAGGCTGTTACACGCCAACGTCGTTTCGGCGCAGGAAGTAGACCGGCTGCGCTCCGTGCGTGACCAGGATCGACAACGGGTGGCGCAACTGGAGGCCGAACTCCGTACTGCGAAGCTCGGTTCACGCAGCGACCAGATAGCGGCGACCGAGGCGAGCATGCGAGCCCTTGAGGCGGGACTGACCAGAAGCGAATGGGATCTTGCACAGAAAAGGCAGAGTGCGCCGGCAGCAGGGCTGGTTTTTGACACCCTGTATCGTCCCGGTGAATGGATCGCAGCAGGTCGCCCTGTCGTTGTTCTTCTGCCGCCACAGAACATCAAGGTCCGTGTATTTGTGCCGCAAGCGCAGATCGCGGCAATCCACCAGGGTGACAGGGTGCGGGTAAACGTTGACGGTGGACGTTCGCAGATTTCAGGCACCGTACGCTTCATTTCGCCCCAGGCGGAGTACACGCCGCCGGTCATCTATAGCCAGGAAAGCCGCCAGAAGCTGGTCTACATGATTGAGCTGACCTTCGATCCCGCAACTGCTGTTCAACTGCACCCCGGACAACCGGTGGATGTCCGCTTCGGCGCCGGATCATGACCGGGAGTGTCGTCATCGATGTACGGGGAATGACCAAAAGCTTTGGGGGCACCGTCGCCGTCAACGGTATCGATCTTCAGGTGAGGGCGGGAGAGGTGTTCGGTTTTCTCGGGCCAAACGGCAGCGGCAAAACCACCTTTATCCGCATGCTCTGCGGACTGCTCGCGGCAGACGCGGGGGAAGGGACCTGCCTTGGCCTCGATGTCATCAGGGAGAGTGAACTCATCAAGCGCCAGGTCGGCTACATGACCCAGCGCTTCAGTTTTTATGAGGACCTGAGCATTGCCGAAAATCTCGATTTCGTCGCGCGTATGTATGGTGTGCCGAATCGGCGCGAAGCGGTACAAGAAAGCATCAGGCGACTCGGGCTTGCCGGGCGGCAAAAGCAGCTTGCCGGTGAACTGTCGGGAGGATGGAAGCAGCGCCTTGCCCTGGCGGCCTGCCTGATCCACAACCCGAAACTGCTGCTGCTCGACGAACCGACCGCAGGCGTCGATCCGAAAGCGCGGAGGGACTTCTGGGAGCAGATTCATGAGCTTGCCGGTCAGGGGTTGACCTTTCTGATCTCCACCCATTACATGGACGAGGCCGAGCGCTGTGATCGCCTCGCCTATCTCTCCTACGGCAACCTGCTGACCAGCGGCACGGCGGCCGAGGTAGTTGCCGGTGCGCAGCTAACCACCTGGTCGGTAACCGGCCCCGATCTGAACGGAATTGCCAGCCGGTTGCGCGGCACACCCGGAGTGCTGCAGGCGGTCGCCTTCGGCACGAAGCTGCATGTCAGCGGCACGGA
>JBAYTT010000257.1:0-4504 GCA_041675485.1 Pelobacteraceae bacterium
CACGGAAGCCGTTCGCAACGAGCGCGTTGAGAAGCGCCCGGGAATCCATGGGCTTACCCTGTTGCACTTTGTTGCGGTACAGAGCATGGAGGCGCTCCGGGTAGAACTGTATTTCAACCGGAATGGAGATCTCCGTCTTTTTTGAGTCCAGGGCCACATCAATCTTCGTCACCTCGCCGACGGTCACCCCGCCCAAATCCACCGATGCACCAACGGGAAGGCCACGCACCGATTCCTTGAATACCAGGAGATAGGTCTCAGCCGATTCCGCATGATTCAACGCCTCGTCTTTGGTCAGGAACAGTGGGAAGACGCTGTTTACCGGAGCTGGCGGCGTTTCAACCCGGTCATTCGGAGTTTGAAAGGAGATTCCCCCCAATAGTATCGAAACCATTGATTCCGTATTGATCTTAACACCGCTGGCGCTGAGGGTCAGGTCAACACCGCTGGCATGCCAGAAAATGGAGTTGCTTTTGACGTACTGATCGAATGGAGACCGAATGAAGACCTTTATGGTGACCCCTTTACCGTCACGGTCCAGGTCGGTGGCAATTACCTGTCCTACCGGAATTCGGCGGTAGAAGATCGGAGAGGATGTGTCGAGCGAACCAACATCTGCGGCGTGAAGAACAAACTGGCTACCAGGCACGTCAAGGGAAATGGCGGGAGGAGTTTCGATTCCGATGAAATTGTCCCTGCTCTCTTCAGAGGTACCGGCGTCTACGCCGATGTAGGATCCTCCGATCAGGGTACTGAGGCCGGATACATTGCCACCCGAAATCCGGGCGCGCACAACCCAGAACCTGGTATCCTTCACGAGGAGCCCTCTTGCATCCTTTGACATTTCCGCGGTTACAACCACGTGAGACCGGTCCTTGGTAATGGCAATCCCCTTGACCTCGCCGATCTGAACGTCCTTGTACTTGAGCTTGGTCTTGCCCGCCTCCATCCCCTCACCTGTCTTGAAGGTAATGGTGATAGTCTCTCCACGATCCATATAAGACTTAACCGCAAGGGAAAGGCCGATGAGCGCCGCAACGATGGGAATGATCCAGACCAGCTGAACCGAGAAGCGACGTTTCGGCTCGCTGACAGCATCGGGAATGCCGGAAAGCTCCGGCTTTTGAGGCGTATCGGTCATTGAATTCTCTCTTTCTCGAGTGGGTCCCAGATCAGGCGCGGGTCGAATTGCATTGACGCAAACATAGTCAGCACCACAACAGCGCCAAAAGCCAGCGCTGCCGGCCCCGCCTTTACCGTTGCCATGGCACCAAGCTGCACCAGAGCAACCAGGAGCGTCACCACATAGATATCAAGCATGGACCATCGGCCAACCAGTTCTACCAGCCGGTAGAGGCGTGTGCGCTGCCGAGGGTTCCATCTGGAGCGGCGCTGTACGGACACAAGCAACAGGGTCAACGAAATCAGCTTGAGAAGCGGAATCGTAACACTGGCGATGAATACGATTACCGCTATCGCCCAGGAACCCGTTTGCCATAGTTCAACCACTCCGCTGATAATAGTGTCCTTGCGGTAGTTTAAAATCGACCCGGTCTCCATCATCGTCAGGAGGTTCGCCGGTATGTACAGAATATAGGCGGCAATGAGCAATGCCCAGCAGCGCGCCACGCTGCCCGGCTTGCGGAAATGCAGTACGGCACCGCAACGGGAGCAGTGAGCCGGCCCCGGCACCCGCTCCCGTCTGGACACGAGCTTGCAGACGTGACAGGTGCAAAGCCCATGAGAGGCGGCGCTCACCGTAAGCTCCGTCATGAGGCTACCTCCGCGTCGGATTTCTTGTCCAGAAGGCCCCAGACATCACGGGCGCTGAACGAAGCGGCAGCGGCAGCAAGTAAAAAAGTCAGTACCCCGAAAGACCAAAGGGCGATACCGGGGATGACCTTGAACGAGCTGGTGAGCTTTACCAGTGAAACCAGCACCCCAAGCATGAGCACTTCAATCATGCCCCATGGTTCAACAATCCGTATCATGCGTAGAATAAAAGTGTACCCGACCGGGACACAGCGGAGTTTGAGCGATAGCAGGAGATAGATCATCGTGCTCAGTTCCAGGGCCGGAATAAGGATCGTGGTCAGGAAAACAAGCATCGAGATCGGCTTCATTTGCTGACCCCAGAGAGAGCGCACTGCACCGGAGAGATTGATCGTGCTGCCGGCCCCCTGGAGCTCAATGGCAAAAATCGGATACACATTTGCAATCACGAACAGCACCGCTGCAGCCAGGGTGTAGGCAAGCGTGCGGTCAATACTGGCGGTGGAGTTCCGGTATAAAACCGCGCCGCAACGGCTGCAGCTGGCGGCACACCCCGGCTTGAGGGGAATCTCCGCCTGGAGCAGGTCGCAGTCGTGGCAGGCGATAAGCTGTGCGTTATTATGGGCCATCCGGAGAACCGCTCCTCTTCCGTGTGGTGGGTCCACCTGTTACGTATTATAAAAAATATACTTTTTTCAAAAAATGACAATTACGTTCTTAGTTCCTGACATTTGAGCATTATGGGTACCCTATGTGCCGTCGGATGGCAAGCAGAAACCCCATCAGGCAAGCCCGCACAGCGGTTCACGGTTCATTCTAAACTAATCTGAATTCAATTTTTCTTGATTCATTTTCTAGGAATATGCTAAAGATATATATAGTGTAACGGTTAAAGACAGGCAGATATACGATAATACTAAACCATCCGCGAGGATGGGACGGAAAGCCTCAGGATCTCAAAGAGACAGCCGGGTCGCCGAAATATCGAAACATCGATATGAGCGATCCGGCTTTTTTTGTTTATATACGTTTGAATATTTTAATCACACAGTTCATCAGCAGAAGAACTGTGCAATAAGCAAAATTAGGCTCCATCACTGATTTAATTGAGGAAGAACCGTAATAGATGCTGATCAAATTCACAGTGGAAGCAGTTTCCCCAGACATCATGAAGTCGGCTGTTGGTACGCAGGCAGGCTCAGATGCCACCTCGTCAGCTAAAGAACGGTTGATCAAGGGGCTTTATTCAACTATTTGCCGTGCGGCTATATTCCGCTTTCTGGTGCTGTTTATTGCCATGGCGTTGATTTCGGCACCACCACGTGTATTCAGCATGGAGAAACCTGATGACAATGCTATCTTTGTAGCCGGCTTCGAAGCCTACCGGCACAAAAATTATTCTCTCGCTCTACAAAATTTTAATTCGCTGTTAGACAAATATCCCGATACACCTTTGCTGGACGTTGCTCTGTTCTGGATTTCTTCCAGCTACTACAAAATCGGCGATCAAATGGAATCAGCCCGCTACATGTCCCGTTTAATAAAGCAGTATCCGGATACCCCCATGCGAGCGTTTGTGGAGGATGACGTGCTCGTGCTCGTTTCACGCTACGAAAAGGGGGAGCGACTCCCAACACATAGTACCAAAGCCGGTGTTCCTGGAGGAGACCGGACTTCAACCCCGGCAGTGACTCTCGAAGCATCAGAATCAGCGACGTCACTCCCGGTGTCCAACAGCGACAACGTCCTCCCCCCAGTGGAGGTATCAAAGAATTCTGTGACCAGCTCAACAGACGCTGCAAAGCAAACGGTTGTTGCCGCCACCCCCTTGTCAGCATCACACGCAGAGCCACCCCAACCGATTGAACAGACAGCACCTCTGCCCATGAAGGCAAAGAGTACGATGTATATCAAAGAGATCAAAACGGGTGAATCAAATATCGACATCGTTACAGGCAGTCGTCTTGAAGGGTATAAAACGTTCCAGTTGCTTCATCCCGGCAGACTGGTGATCGATATACCGGGTGCGAAAAGTGAGATCTCTGCTAAATCCATTTCGATTAAACGCCTGGGAATTTCAAAGGTGCGAATCGGCACCACCCGCGCCGCAGCACGTATCGTATTGGACGCTTCACGTTCACCGTTCCCCGCGTATGAGGTCAAGCCGTTCGAGGACGGGTTACGCATAACCATACTGCCCCCGACAAAGGACACATCGATTCCTGCGTCAAATCTGACTGCTGCTGAGCCACGCGGGAGCGATAGAACCGCACCGACCGTCGCGGCCTCCCGGGGAAAAAGCACCGTAAATGTCAAAGAGATCACAGCGGGCGAATCATACATCGACATCGTTACAGACAGCCCTCTTAAAGACTATAAAGCATTCAAATTGTCTAATCCCGGCAGATTGATAATCGATATACCCGATGCAAAAAATGCAATCGACGCTCAATCCATTTCGATAAAACGCCTGGGGATTTCAAAGGTGCGTATCGGCAGCACTCGCGCTGCAGTGCGTGTCGTTTTGGACGCCGCTCAGTCACCGTTCCCTGAGTATGACATCAAAGCCACTGAAAACGGGCTACGCATAACTATTAAATAAGAAGGAGGGGATGTAGAACATTATTGTTTTGTTGATTAACAGTCTGCTGTCAACACTATTTTCTGCCTGAAAAGCGCAGAAAACATCTTCTCACGTACGAAACGATACACGACAATACTAAACCATCCG
>JBAYTT010000258.1:0-4482 GCA_041675485.1 Pelobacteraceae bacterium
ACAGAAGCAACAGGTAGAGGACAATTGAAATCAGCTTCATTGCATGGGAACCTTGGGAATGGATTGTGCCGTTGGCAAAACTATATCCGCTTTCGCGGATAAAGCAAGCATTCCGCTTGTCGAGAAATATTTTATGCAATTTGTAAAAGCTTTTGACAATTTGCATAAACACCTTACTTTTCATTGACCATAATTCCGAATCGCATTACATTCCTGAATTAGGATACAGAAATTGCAAGACTTCCCAATAAACAATCCTTCTTTTGTAATGAATCAAATTTCCTTGTAAGATGATATGATTGCATATGCACACAATCTACAATTTGGAGGCGACGAGATGAATCTTCTAAGCGCCGTACATTCGCTCCCGCCGGAAGCGCAAATCGAAGTTTTTGATTTTGTGGCCTTCCTGCAACAAAAGTACGTTACAAAAAAAACGAAAGCGAAACATGTTCGAGAAGATGCCGAGTACTGGACGGCGTTAAGCCAGGTTTCCGTGCAGAGTGTGTGGGACAATGAGGAGGATGACGTTTATAATGAACTTCTCAAAAGGTGACATAGTTCTTCTGCCATATCCATTTACCGACCTGAAAACAACCAAAGTTCGTCCCGCCGTTGTTGCCGCACCTGAAGACGGCAGATATTCCGATATTTTCGTAGTTCCCCTTACCAGCCGTACAGCAGCATTAAATGCCGGAGAGTATGTACTGAAAGATTGGACTTCCGCCGGGCTTAATGTCCCTTCGGCAATCAAGCGGGGGTGTATTCTCGTGGATACAAAGCTGATTCTGCAGAAAGTGGGAACCTGTTCAAAGCCCGACATAACCGCACTCAACAAGGCCTTGAAACTGTGGTTGCAACTGTGATTATCTTCCCATGAAACATCTCGCCCAAACCCTGAAAGCCCTTTCCGACCCGATCCGCCTGCGTATCATCCTGCTGCTGCAAGCTGAAGGAGAACTGTGCGTCTGCGACCTTATTGTGGCACTGAACATCCCCCAGTCCACCGTGTCGCGTCATTTGGCCTACCTGAAGCGAAGCTGCTGGGTTGACACACGCCGCAACGGGGTCTGGATGTACTACACACTCAGCCGGGAAAGCTGCGACATCTGCAAGGAGCTGCTTCAGACCCTCAAACAGCATGCCGGCACCCTCCCCGAGGCGGCGTCAGACCGCGTCGCTCTGGCCGCCTTCCTGAAAGACAAACCGTCTGGCTGCTCCTGATCAAAAAAAAGCGGCCGATCATTTCTGACCGGCCGTTTCTACTTCTGTTACATAATCTCTCAATCCTCGTTCAGTACGGTTGTTTATATACCTTTTCCTCATTTTCTTTCGGCAATCTTTCAATCTTGAAAACTCAAAAAAACTACGACAACAGAACATAAATAACATGATTACGCATCTCGAGAATATACCTTGACAGCCCCATATGTATATGCAAATATGCATATTACTATTATATGATTTCATCAAATCATGTAATCCAACACAGGAGGATCAAAAGATGATTTACATTTATATTGCGGCGGGCACCATCTTCACATTGGCTCTTGTAACACAGATGCTGGCATTTGCAGCATTCGCAAAGAAACAAAGAGCTGCAACCGAAAAGTCACATTTTAACAAAGATTGACATTTCCTTCTGAGTTGGGCGGAATCCAAAGTACTCTGCCTGTACAGGCCGGATTTCCCTGAATTACAGTGCCTTTAACTCTTTGTTCTTGATCTCAAGTTTTTTGATCAACCCTCCATATCCGCTGGCCGTAATTACCCGGCTAAACTGGCTGCGGTAGTTGGAAACCAGGCTGATTCCCTCGATCACAACATCATAAGCCATCCATCTGCCATTCTGTCTGGTCATTCGATAATCGAGGGTAAACTCGTCCCTCTTGGTGGTGACTATTTTTGACCGGATTTCTGCGTGGTCGCCATCAAGCAGCTCTTTGATATAGACAATCTTCTCGTTATTGTATGATTCTATTTTTCCGGCATACGAATTTTCCAGCAATGCGGCAAACAAATCTGCAAACTGTTTTTTCTCTTCCTGCGTAAGCTGGTTCCAGTGTTTTCCAAGAGAACGCTTTGACATTTCTTTATAATCAAAAATCGTGCTGATTGTATTCTTTAACGCCAATCGGCGCTTCTGATCGTTTTTTTTCATTTCCTTGTCCGCAACGATACGGACAACCTCATCAACGGTTTTCTTCACGTCATCAAGCGGTGTTGCCCAGGCTTGTGAGGCAGTAATTACCGTTGCTACCATCAGAAGCAAGATTCGTTTCCACATACACCCTCCAAAACCATTTATCCGAATATTCGTATTAATATATGTATTATACTGCATTTGCCCCTCTGTCAAACATTAATGCGCGGTTTCAGTATCCTTCGACTATCTCTTTCCCCATAAGGGAACATCCATAAACTGTCGTCTGATCTGCTCCTCGGGGTTTTGTTCGTAAAATTCATCCTCGGCAAATGAAAAACGATACTCCGTAACGTAATCCTGCAGTACTCGATACGCAGCATTCACTTTGCGGATTATCTCCTGATCATCACTGTTGCCGGTATCCGGATGATGACGCTTCACCAACTCCCGATGACGGGCTTTGATCTCTCTCAGGGTGGAACGTTCCCTCACCCCCATAACACCAAGCGCCTCCTGCAAATCTTCATAGGTCATGGCTTGATGCCGAACACCTGGACAACCGATGCCAGCCCGGTATGCCGGCTTCCCTCGCGCACTTCCCTCACGACAGTGACCCCATGAGCGAATTCCAGTCCGGCAAGTTCCTCTTTCAGGTCATCCAGGGACATGAGCATATCGGGTGAAGACGGGCCACCGGTTCCGTAGGCAAGCTGCTCCTTGCTGTACGCTTCCAGCACGAATACGCCGCCGGACCTCAATCCCCGCACCGCGGCGTGATGAAGCGGAATTCGGATTGCCGAAGGGACATGACAGTAACAGGAGATGATGCCGTCCCACTGCTCCGGCGCAATCTCAAACGTGCTCAAATCGGCATGAACGGTGGTAATGGCAACACCGCGCTCCGCCGCGAGTTGCGTCGCCTTGCGCAGACCTACTTCCGAACCGTCAACTCCGGTCACCTGGTAGCCCAGTGATGCCAGATAAGCGGCATTTCTCCCCTCCCCTTCACCCAGGGAGAGAATCCTTGTTTTCGGAATTTTTTCAACGACGGAGACAAGAAACTCGTTCGGTTCGGTGCCGTAGACAAACCCGGCTTCACTGTAGCGTTCATCCCAATCCATGGAGAAATCCTTTCTTGTTCAATTTTCAGCCCTGATCAGCAGGTTACGACGTTTTGCCGCAGCTTCCGGCACAGGAACAGGCGAGTCCGCGAGACTTCTGCAAGGCTTCCCGCCCTTCACGGATGGAGAGAACGGCAATAAACAGCGAGCCGACTGCGTCCAGATAACCGATGCCGGTCAGCGCATAACCGGCACTGGCAGCCAGGAGCGCGACAGAGAGCTGCAGACAGGTACGGGTACAGGCTGCGTCGGCCAGAATGGCGGAGGAATTGAGGGCGGTCCCCACCTTTACCTTGTAGTGGAGCAGCAGCTGCATTGAAATAATGGAGACCACCGAGACAATGATACCCCAGCGGGTGGTTTCAGGATGGTGCCCCTGCACAATGGAGACGATTGCCGTTGCAACCATACCGGCGGCAAGGAGATAGAAAGCCCCGCCGGTTATCTGCAACGCCCGCTTCTCAAAGGGGTCCCGATCCTCATAATCGCCCGTGCCGAGTCGCAAGATCATGTGCCAGATGCCGATGCCGGAGATGACCTCCACGAAGGAGTCGAGACCGAAGCCGAACAGGGCAATGGTCTCATCTTCGGCACCGAACCAGACCGACACCACCCCTTCGGCAAGATTGTAGAAAATTGTGATCAGCGCCAGAAACGACGCGGTGCGGTAGAGCTGTTTCAACTTGAGCATTTTATCGCAGTACATTGGAGACACCCTGGTTACGTTTATTTCCGGCCGTTACTCTCTTCGCCGGTAATCCGGCCATCACTGACATGAAAAATCCTGTCGAACCCTTCCACCATCCGGTGATCATGGGTCACCACCAGGATAGCCGAATGATTCTCCACTGCCAACTTCTTCAAGAGCATCATAACATTTTTTCCGTTTTCCGTATCGAGCGCCGCAGTCGGCTCATCAGCCAGAATCACCTTCGGCTTGTTGGCCAATGCGCGGGCAATGGCTACCCGCTGGGCTTCACCACCGGAAAGAGCTGACGGGTAATTGTTCATCCGGTGACCAAGATTAAGGGATGCAAGCAGCTCGGCGGAGCGCTCCCTTGCATCGCTGCGCGACAAATCATTGATCTCAAGCGCGATCATGACGTTTTCCTGGGCAGTCAGGAACGGGATCAGGTTGTGCGCCTGAAAGATGAAGCCGAGTTTTTCCCGGCGCAGTTTTTTGAGGTCAATTCCCGGCAGCCATCCTTCATCGGC
>JBAYTT010000259.1:0-4443 GCA_041675485.1 Pelobacteraceae bacterium
ACGCCTCCTTCGGCTATGCCGACACCAAGGTGAACTGCAACGGTCTTTCCCCCGGCTGCCGCTGCTGCGGTGACGGGAGCTGGTCCTGTCTGTTTATCAACGGCCACTGCAACGGCCAGTGCTTCTACTGCCCCACTTCACAGGATGATCACGACGGCCCGCCGGTGACCAACGGCCTGGCCTTTGCCTCACCGGAGGAATATGCCGCCTATGTTTCCGCCATGGGGTTCAGCGGAGTCAGCATTAGCGGCGGTGAGCCGCTCCTGACGCGCGAGCTGACCATTGCCTACCTGACTGCCGTGCGCAAGCGCTGCGGCGATAGTGTGCATCTCTGGATGTACACCAACGGCACCATGCTGACGGTTGATCTCTGCAACCGGCTGCGGGATGCCGGACTGAACGAAATCCGGTTCGATCTGGGCGCGGTCCGCTATAACCTTAAGAAACTGCGGCTTGCGGTAGGGTGCATCCCGACGGTGACGGTGGAGATCCCGGCGGTGCCGGAGGATGAGGCTTTGCTCTGGCTGAAGATGGTGGAAATGGCCGCAGCAGGAGTCAACCATCTCAATCTGCACCAGATGCGTCTGACCCCCTACAACTTCACCCCCCTGACTGGGCGGGGTTACACCTTTCTCCACGGCGAGAAGGTCACGCTGCTGGAATCGGAACTGTGTGCCTTGCGGAGTGTCCGTTTCGGGTTGGAGCAGGGGATTGCGCTCCCTGTCAATTACTGTTCATTCCCCTACAAGCGGCGCTTTCAGCATGCCGCCGCCCGGCGTCGTGCAGCCTTGACCGTCTGTGCCGGAGGAGAGAGCGTGACAGAGGCAGGATATCTGCGGACCATTACGGCTTCGGGAGTACGTTACAGCGAAGCCGTTCTGCTGCAGACCCCCAGCTATCGCCACCCGTTCGAGAAGATCACGCTGGAAACCGGACGTTCACTGTATCTGGAGCGGCGTCCGCAGACACCGGAACTTGAGTTGACGGCTGCGGAGCGCAGTGATCTGGAAACGGGGTATCCGACGGATCGATTGATTCAGTTTGAGCGGATCGAGTGCGGTCTGGCTGAATATTTTTAATTTTTTTGATGTATCGCGCCCCGGAAGGGAGTGGATGAAGCGCGGGTTATCCCACCTCGGTATACTCCCGCACGCGAAACTCGGCTCCCAATGATTCCGCCAACACCCGGCAGGCCTCAACATCGACACCCGGAACGGTAACGGCACTGGCTATCACCTGTGGGATGTGGGCCGTTGCCATACGGATAAAGTTGCAGACAGATTCAAAGCCCGCGTCGCCGAAGGGAGTGTTGCAAAGCCTGCTGTATGTTGCTGCATCGGGAGCATTGAGACTGACCGAAATACTGTCCACCAGTCCGGCCAGTTCCGGCAGGATATCACGGCCATGCACCTGGTTGGCTTGGCCGTCGGTGTTGATGCGGATCGTGTAACCCCGTTGCTTCAGTTCGGCAGCCACTTGCTTGACCAGATCAAGGCGAAGCAGCGATTCGCCATAGCCGCAAAATACAACTTCATCGACTTCTTCAGGGTTACCGACAGCCGCCATGACCTCTTCGAAAGAAGGTTCACTGTTCAGCAGCAGGTTGTGCCCTTTGACCGTAAAATCATCAAATTTCGGGCAGAAAGTGCAGCGGTTTGAACAGCGATTGGTGATATTCAGATAGAGCGAATTGCGAATCCTGTAGGCGATTTTCGTTGCCTGGTCCCAGAGGTTGATGCCGAACAGGTCGCCGGCATTTTTGGTCGTGATGCGCGCGACGTCTTCCAAGGTCAGTCCCTTGACTTCGGCCAGTTTTTCTGCAGCCAGTCGCACGTACGCCGGTTCATTGCGCTTGCCTCTATGCGGTACCGGGGTCAGATAGGGACAGTCGGTCTCGACCAGCATCCGGTCGATACTGACCGATTTAGCCACATCACGCAGGTTTTGGTTGCCGGAGTAGGTAATCGTTCCGGGGATCGAAATATGAAAGCCGAGCGATGCTGCTTCCGCCGCCATGGCGGCATCGCCTGAAAAGCAGTGCAGAACCCCTTTCCGAACCGTCTCCTGGCGCACGATAGCCATGACACGATCATGGGCATCGCGATCGTGAATGATGACCGGCTTGTTCAGTTCCGATGCCATCTGGAGAAACCGGCGAAAAACGATCTCCTGCTGGTCGCGCGGCGAACGGTCGCGGAAGAAATCGAGCCCGATTTCACCGATGGCAACCACCCGTTGACTGGAGACGGCAAGTGTTCTGATGACGTCATAGCAGGCATCGGTGACCCTTCCGGCGTCATGGGGATGGATGCCGACTGCGGCGTACAGGTGCGGATATTTTTCGGCAAGTGCAACCGCTTCGCGACTCGATTCGATGTCGGTACCGACCACCACAATTGCTGCTACACCGGCATCTTCGGCGCGTTTCAGCATGTCGTCAAAGTCATCGGCATAGTCACGGTAGTATATGTGGGCGTGTGAATCAATCAGGATCGGGTTTTGGTGCGACATTATTACCCCTTCAATTCTTCCTTGAGACCTTCGACAACCGCCTTGACCTCGGCAATCATATCGGCAGCCTGGATTGACTTTTCATGCTTCAAATAGCTTTCAAAATAAGCAATTGCATCGGCGGTGCGGTCCTGGTCCATGCAGATGCCACCCAGAGTCAGGTACGCCATGCTGTAGGAGGGGTCACAACGTACCGCTTCCAGGCAGGAATCCTCGGCTTCTTCCAGTTCTTCCAGATCATAGTACAACTCACCCAGGTTGAAATGGGCGGCAGGGTCTTCCGGGTCGATTTCCACCCCTTTGGTGAAGGCCTCGATTGCTCCATCGACATCACCCAGCCCGTAAAGCGCGTCGCCAAGAGCGTTGAGGGCAAATACGTTGTCCGGTTCGAGATCAAGCGCCTCACGGAAGGCACGGATGGCATCCTCGCTACGATCTTGGCTGTTGTAAACCAGTCCGATGCTCACAAGGGCGTCGGCATCTTTTGGATCTATATCAAGAACTTTCTTGTAACAGGTGAGCGATTCCTTGTGATTACCCGCTTCAAGCAGCATGTCCCCCAATGTCGTCAGTGCGTCGGCATCCTCAGGTGACAGCTTGAGCCCCTCGCGGTAGCGGGCAATTGCGTCATCCAGTTGTCCGTCTTCAGCCAGGGCATCGCCAAGGTAAAACCAACTGTCAGGTTGGTTCTTGTTGCTGTCCCAATATCCCTCAAAGATTGCTATCGCCTGCTTGACTTCACCCTGATCAAGCAGATCAAGCCCCTTCTGTACTGTCGCGTTCAATTCCGTATCACTCATGGTATGTTCCTTTCGTTCAATTTTTTGTTCGTCTCGGCAGATGACGTAAAGTGTACGTAGAGTACTCAGGTAACCAAATCAACTACCAATCCCTTGATACCGATAACTTTTGCGGTAATTGCCATGGGATCGCGATTTTCTTTCACTATAAGATTGTAGAGGATATCGGCATCCCGGTTAATTACCGTGATAATTTCGTAATAGCGCGGATTATGCGGCGTTCCGCCGAACTTTTCCAACCGGTATGCCTCTGTGTTCACCCTCTTTACGAGTGTGCTCAACAGGTCACGAAAATGTTTGAAGTTTGCCAGAGTCGGTTCCGTGGTCAGCAGGGTGCCGGCTTTATCAATATCGGTTCTGAGGGTGCCAATATCATCCTGATATGATGTGGTCTCCTCCTCTTGATGACCCAATTCTTCGGCAAAGATCGAATTCATGATTTTCTTCATCGGTGATGAGCTCTTGGTATTTTTATCGAGATCCCGCAGCGAAGAAGAGTCCTGAATGCGCATGGTCACACTCCGATTCAATTCAATTAAATTCAAACAGTATCATACCAGAATTCAATCGGCAATTGATGCAAAAATGCAACAATGAGTTTTAAACACGTACCATCTATGCTAGTATCAGAATGTTTCTCAGATGAAAGGAATTCCGGCTGCATGAATACCAGAGTTTCAAAGGAAGAGCGGAAAAAAAGAGTTCGTGAAGCGATCATTATTGTCCTGGCGGTCATATTAATTATTTTTCTGACCAGGGCTGAAATCAGCTTGACCCAGTTGAGCGCAGGAGCCAAGCTGGGGAGCAATATTGCCATATTTGCCGTTATCAATATTGTGATTTTATTGGTCATTTTGCTGGTGTATCTGGTAAGTCGCAATGTTGTGAAGCTGTTCGTCGAGAGCCGTTCGAATCCCTTTGCAAAAAAACTCCGTACAAAACTCGTCCTTTCGTTTGTCGCGCTTTCGCTGGTTCCCACACTTCTGCTCTTTTTTGCCGCTGCCGGTTTCATTAACAATACCGTTCATAACTGGTTTAACACCCAGGTTGAAACATCGTTAAGCGAATCGCTCGAAGTAGCACAGACATACTATAAGAATTCGGCATCGAATTCGCTCTATTACGGTAATCA
>JBAYTT010000260.1:0-4419 GCA_041675485.1 Pelobacteraceae bacterium
ACATCGCCTTCACTGGCAATGTCGCAGACGCCGATATTTCCGGAAACAGTCAATCCCTTGGTTGCAGTGATATCAAAATTGTCCAGCACATCGCCCCGCACATCAACGACACCCTTAAAATTGATCGAGCCGATCCTGAAATTGACATCTCCCTTGACAACATATTCTTCCTCGACGGAAATCTCTCCGGCAGCCTGACAGAATCGTCCGGCCGTAGCGGCAATCAATCGTGCTCCGTCATCTTCGGCAAGGATGTTCTTGCCGATTTTACATTTCAACGGCTTGCCGGGTTGAGGTGGAATCGGTTGCCCCATGATGTTTCGGCCGGGGATACCCGGTTCGGGCGGAATGATGCGGCCTATTTCATCGCCGCTGGATACGTTGATAAAGGTTTGTACAATGTGCATGTCAACAGCGGTCACATCCTCTTCGCCACTGTGGACTTCCGTTGTTGGCTGCACAGACAGAGAGATATGCCCATCGGCTCCGTCAACCGGCGGCGTTCCCGAAGCCAGCAAGACATCTAGCTGCTGCGTCCCGGCTGCGGCTCTGACGACAAACATATCAAAGGCCTGTTGATCGATCCCCTCTTTCACATTATGCAGTGCCAGAAAACCGCTCAGTTCTTCGCGGGTCATCATGGAACCCTGCGCATGCGGTATATAACTGGAGCGACATTCAAGATAGTTGTCCGACATCTTCAGATAGAGACTGTAGCCGAGCTTTTTAACTTCGATGCCATCAGGAACGGGTGTTGAAGCATCTGTGGATATATGGTCATCGGTCATGGCTGCCTCCCTGCATCATTCAAGCATGTATTATAAATAATAATACCATGTTTTAGCGCCTATGAAATCAGATATTCCTGCACCACTCATGGACGATGACGACTCGTCCGCATTTTCACGCACCGCCTCAGGATCTTTACTTCTCCTGTCTGGAAATATAGTATAATTTCATTGGTTCGCAAGAGAATTAATTAAAATAACGGTAACCATATTGACCTGTGCGTCAGAGTAAGGTACTTTAACGCACAGCAAGACAGAAGGAAGGAAGCCACATCCATGCAACGCCCCTCATGGGATCAGTATTTTATGGACATCACTCACCTGGTCGCTACGCGTTCGTCCTGTCTGCGCCGACAGGTGGGAGCGCTATTGGTCAAGGATCGCAACATTCTTGCCACGGGTTACAACGGTGTTCCAACCGGGATTACCCACTGTGAAGCAACCGGATGCCTGCGCGAACGACTGAAAGTTCCTTCCGGCGAACGCCACGAACTCTGCAGGGGGCTGCACGCCGAACAGAACGCAATAATCCAGGCGGCCAAGCACGGCACCAATATCGATGGCGCCACCCTGTACTGCACCACAATGCCCTGCATCATCTGCACAAAAATGATCATCAATGCCGGAATAACCAGGGTGATCTACGGTGAAGGATATGCCGATGAACTGGCCCGGGAAATGATTACCGAGGCAGACATTGAAGTAATCCATTTTATCGCAACAAAAAAAGGTGAAACACCATGAAATGTCCGTTCTGCGGCAATCCCGACAGCAAGGTAATCGATTCTCGTCCTGACAAGGGGGGGACGGCCATCCGCCGGCGTCGTGAATGCGAGGAATGCACCAAACGCTTTACCACTCATGAGCGAATAGAAGAGATGCTGCCGCAGGTCTGTAAAAAGGACGGCCGCCGCGAACCATTCGACCGCATGAAGATCATCTCCGGCATAAAAAAAGCCTGCGAAAAACGTCCCATCCCGGTCGAGGATATCGAGCACATGGTTGACCGTCTGGAAACACGCCTGCAGGAATCATCTGACAAAGAAATATCAACAACAACAATTGGCGAATGGATCATGAAAGAACTGCACGGCATGGATGAGGTAGCCTACGTACGTTTTGCCTCGGTCTACCGCTCGTTCCGGGATATCGGTGAATTCATGCAGGAACTGCAGGATCTGCTGAAAAAATGATCTCAACTGACGCCAAATACATGAAGCGAGCCTTAATGCTGGCGAAAAAAGGGCTCGGAAAAACATTCCCGAATCCGGCCGTCGGATGTGTAATCGTGAAAAACGGAACCATTATCGGCGAGGGATGGCACAAAAAGGCCGGCGGACATCATGCCGAGGTGCATGCTCTGGAAATGGCCGGAGATGGCGCACGTGGAGCAGATGTCTATGTGACCCTGGAACCCTGCAGCCATACCGGCAAGACCCCCCCCTGCAGCAAAACGCTGATCCGGGCCGGTGTCAAACGTGTTGTTGCCGGCATGAGCGACCCGAATCCGGAGGTTAATGGCGGCGGTTTGAAAGATCTTAAGCAAGCCGGAATTGAAACATCGTGCGGAATATTGGAGGAAGAGTGCCGGGCAATAAATCGCCCTTTCCTCAAATTCATATCGACGGGACAGCCATACGTCACCTATAAATGCGCCATGACCCTTGACGGCAAGATCGCAAGCGTTACCGGTGAGTCCCGCTGGATCAGCTGTGAGGCGTCGCGCAAAATAGTGCACCGAATGCGTGCCGAGAGCAATGCGATCATGGTAGGCGTGGATACGATTATCGCCGACAACCCGCAGCTTACCGTACGTCACGTCAAGGGGCGCAATCCCCTCAGAATCATAGTTGACAGCCGCCTGCGCACCCCGGAGAGCGTTGCCGTGTTAAGCGGCATAATGGCTCATGGGACTATAATTGCCACCACCGAGGAAAACCCGAAAGTTCATGCCCGCTATCTGAAAAGCGGCACAACCGTCCTGGTCTGCAAATCAAAGGATGGCAAGGTGGATCTTCATGACCTCTGGAACAAACTGGGTAAACTCGGCATCCATTCTCTTCTGTTGGAGGGGGGAAGCCGTCTTGCCGGTGAAGCCCTTAATGAGGGATTGATTGATGAATGTGTGTTTTTTTATGCCCCCAAAGTGGTTGGCAGTGATGGCTTTTCTCCGTTTGCAATAACCGGCACTGTCGACATGGCACATTCAATCATGTTTCGCGATCTCAGCATGCGTCGTGTCGGAACAGATATCATGGTTACAGCACACCCGGAGAGACAATGTTCACTGGATTAGTTGAAGACATCGGGCGAGTGGATTCCTTTCACCACCGGGGCGAAGCCGGGTTGCTCACTGTCGAGACAACTCTCCCGACAGGAGACATTGCCATTGGAGATTCAGTGGCTGTCAATGGAGCCTGCCTGACCGTCACCGCCAGGAGTGATCGAGCCCTGACCTTCGACGTTTCCCCTGAAAGCATTTCCCGCACAACTATCGGAACGCTCCGCAGCGGCAACAAGGTCAATCTGGAACGGGCCCTCAGACTGGGTGACCGGCTTGGCGGCCATATCGTCAGCGGTCACATTGACTGTGCCGGGAACCTCATCCGCATCGAAAGCAGTTCCGGCAACAACCAGCTGCAGTTCACTCTGCCTCCGGAACATGCCCGCTATCTGGTGGAAAAGGGCTCAGTGACGATCGATGGCATCAGCCTGACGATCAACTCAGTCTCTCAGGATGGTTTTTCGGTCAATATCATTCCGCATACGTACAGCAGCACAACCCTGGCTTATCTGCGGATCGGCGACAGGGTCAACATAGAAACCGATATCATCGGGAAATATGTGGAACGGTTGACGTCCCCCTGGAAATCAGGGGTGGGCTTGAGCATGAAAACACTTGCTGAAAATGGATTTATTTAACAGGAGAGACACACCATGTCCGTAGCAACTATTGAAGAAGCAATCGAAGACATCCGTCAGGGAAAGATGGTTATCCTGGTCGATGATGAGGATCGTGAGAACGAAGGGGATCTGACACTGGCAGCCGAGGCGGCCACCCCTGAGAACATCAATTTCATGGCAAAATATGGTCGCGGCCTGATCTGCCTGACGCTGACGCCCGACAAATGCGATGAACTGGGACTGCGCCCGATGGTGCGCGATAACACATCCCCCTTTGAAACCGCATTTACTGTGTCGATCGAAGCCAAGCATGGCGTGACCACCGGCATCTCCGCGGCGGACCGGGCCCACACAATTGTAACGGCAGTTGCTGACGGCGCCAGCGCCAAAGACCTGGTCAGCCCCGGCCACGTGTTTCCTCTCAGAGCCCGTAAAGGCGGAGTTCTCGTGCGTCTTGGACAGACAGAGGGTTCAGTCGATCTGTCTCGTCTGGCCGGACTGAAACCAGCTGGCGTCATCTGCGAAATAATGAATGACGACGGCACAATGGCGCGCATGCCGGAGCTGAAAATATTCGCAAAAGAGCACAACATAAAAATCTGCACAATTGCCGATCTGGTGGCCTACCGCCTCAAAAACGAACGATTGGTGCGTACCGTAGCCGAAGCACACCTCCCCTCCTCGTTTGGCGGCGAATGGCGTGCAATCGGCTTTGAAAACGATATCG
>JBAYTT010000261.1:0-4413 GCA_041675485.1 Pelobacteraceae bacterium
GACGACCCGCCCGGTCGGGCTTCCCGGTGCTTGCGGAGCGGCAGCCGGTGTGGCTGTTTTCTCGCTGGAAACCGCGCTTTCACCACCGGCGTTAACGGCGGTAACGACAAAATAGTATGGCGTGCCGTTGGTCAACGACGAAACTACCTGCGGGTTTGCCGCATTTGCAACCTTGGTGCCGGTGGCAGTTGTTACTCCGGCGGATGTGCCGTAATAGATGTTATAGGACGTTGCGCCAGTTACCGCAGTCCAGGAAACGGTTGCCTGGGTATCTCCCCCTGAAACGGTAACTCCGGCAGGTTTGCCTGGCACTTGAGGAACCGGGACAGCGGTCACTTCACCTGATACGGCGCTTTCACCGGCTGCATTGACAGCGGTAACAACAAAATAGTAGCTACTGCCATTGGTCAGGCTGGTTATTGTCTGAGGTGTGGCAGCATTGACCACCTTGGCCCCGGTTGTCGTGGTGACTCCGGCTGCCGTTCCGTAATAGATGTTGTAGGATGTCGCCCCGGCTGCCGCAGTCCAGCTCACCGTTGCCTGTGTGTCCCCAGCCGCAACCGTGACTCCGGCTGGAGCACCCGGCGCTTGTATCTGTTGCGACGGTGTATCACTTGATCCTCCGCACCCTGCAAGAGCCAGCAACAACAGGGTAATGCCAACGGCTAACGGCCACTTTCCACATAGTCTGTTTTTCATCGTACCTTCCTCCTTGTTGGTTACTATCCGGAATCATCCGAATGAATTTTGTTTCTCACGAGCCGGACCCCTGGTCTATCAAACCGTTTTTTCGCAGCCTGCGAATGATCGACGGCACCGCCAGCGAGCCAAGCCCGCCATACAGTGCAAACAGACTTGCCGTGATAACGGTCTTGCGCAAGAGCACCTCCTCTTCCATGCCGCTCAGCCATTCAAGCCCCGTATCGGCGAGAGCACGCACGGAGGCTGACACGGCACCGACCAGTACACAGGCAAGCATGCTGGTGACAAAGGCGGGAAAGAGAGCGCCGGCCAGATCGACGAGCAGCGCCGGGAGGATGAACTTGACAAAGACGGCCGGTCCCTTGGTTCCCATGCCGAGGAGGAGGCTCCCCAGGCTGACGATCAGCCCCACGAGCGTGGCTGCACCGATCTTCGGCACGCAGCCGCGCGCCAGGAGGTAAAAAAACATGGTGAAGAACATCACGTGACCGGGGAGATGGAGGTGCAGCCTGAGCCCGGCCCTGGTCAGAAGAATAAAGGTGGCGCAGAAGCCGAGCAGCAAGGCTTCCCGCAGGGTGAAGCGGTGCCAGAGGTACACCTGTTCGCGTGAATTCGTCATAAGAGTCCTTTCCCTGCTTCCGGCCCCATATGGCTGCATGGCGGCACCGTGTTCTGTTTCAAATGCGCCGTGGCCGCTTGCCCGGCCTGCCGGGAAACGTCGTAGAAGGTGCGCTGCTGGCGTGCGCCGAACTCACGGGCCTCGGCCGACAGGGAGACCTCTTCGGCGGTTTTCAGCGCGCGGACCATGAGCGGCAGCAGCAGACAGTGGAACAGGTCTCCCCAGTTGCGGGGGTCAACCAACTGGCGGGGGAGAAGACGCGCCCCCCGCAGCCGCTGTGCCGTCATGATCTCATCCAGCTCACGGAGAAAAAACGGCACGAACCTGATGCTCACGAACACCAGGAACGATAGCCGGTAGGGGACGATCCGGCGCAGACCCCGCATCATATCGCCGGTACGGGTGGTGCGCAGGAGCACCGCTCCGGGGATGTAAAAGAGGATGATCTGCGCAGATTGCCGGAACCCGGGCCAGAGTCCCTTGTCCCCACCTTTGAGCAGGCAGTAGAGCCCGATGATAAGCACCGCCTGGAACACGAAGAAACGGGTGTCGCGCCACAGGTCGAACGGCGTAAGCCGGGCCGCAAAGTAGTAGACAAGCGTTACGGTGACAAGGGCGAGAAGCTCGCCGGGAGTACGCGCCCCGACGGCGAGAGCGCTCAGCAGCGTGCCTAAGGCAAGCTTCCACCCGGCGCCAAGACGATGGACCGGTGAGTCGTGGGTCATGTACTGGCAGGCGTAGTCGCTCGAACGGAGCAACTTGTGGCCCGGTTTTTTAATGGCCGGTTTCGTCAAGGTGCCCCCCGCGTAGATGCAGCGTGCGATCCGCCCAGGCCTGGTCAGGCAACTCATCGTGTGAGGCGATAACCACCGTGGTTCCGTACCTGCCGGGCATTTCCCCCAGGATAGCCAGTAGAGTCAGTCGTTGCGGGAAGTCGAGGCCGGCAAACGGCTCGTCAAGCAGGAGTACCAGTGGTTTGGGGGCAACCACCGCCGCGAGAGCCACGCGGTGTTGTTCTCCGAAACTTAATGTCAGCGGCGCCCGTTCGGCAAGATGCCCGATACCGCAGAGGGTGAGCGCTTCCGCCACGACCCGCTTTATCTCCTGGGTGGAAGCGCCCATACGGCGCAGGGCGAACGCCACCTCTTCATAGACGCTCTCGGCAAATAATTGCCGGGACGGATTCTGGAACAGAACGCCAACCTTCCCCGGCAGATGTTCCGGATGGGGATCGGTGATACCGGCAAGTTCTACCGTGCCGGAGTCGGGGGTTTCCAGACCGGTCAGGCAGCGGAGCAGGCTTGACTTCCCGGCGCCGTTACTGCCGAACAGGTGAATCAGCTCCCCCCGCATCACCTTCAGGCTTACCCGTTGCAACGCCACACCTGTTTCCGGGTAGGAGACACAGAGTTCCTGAACTTCAATGGCCACCTCCGGTTCTGCTTCCGCAACCGACTCTGTTGTGGCGGCTATATTTGCTGCGTAGCGCCCGGAATCCGGCATGGTCGAAGTTGAGGTGCCAATCCTGCCGCCCGCAATGGGCAGATAACGGTCGATAATGTTGGTAAAAGGCCGCGGGTCATGCTCCGCCATGATTATGGTATAGCCTTGACTCTTGAAACCGGTGAGAAGTTCACAGAGATCGCGCTTGCCTTTGCCGTCCAGCTGCGACGTCGGCTCATCAAGCAGCAGCAGCCCAGGCTTCATTGACAGCGTCGAAGCTATGGTCAGGCGCTGTTTCTGACCGGCGGAAAAGCGCTCGACATGACGAGTTTCGCAGTCGTCGAGTCCGACCGCCTGCAGAGATTCCCGGACCCGCAGTGCGATTTCCTCCGGCGGCGTACAAAGATTTTCCGGTCCAAAGGCGACCTCTTCGGCAACGGTCGTACAGAGGATTTGCGACTCGGCATTCTGGAAGACAAGCCCGACCGGGGTGGACCAGCCATCATCGGATGGCGGCACCGTAATCGTGATAGCATCTGAATAACTGCCGCCACGCAGGAGCCCCTTGATGGCCAGGAGCAGGGTCGTCTTGCCGCATCCGGAATCGCCGGTCAGGCAGATGAACTCACCGTTCCCTATCGAGCAGGAAACATCCGTAAGCGCGGGTGTGGAGGCGCCTGGATAGGTGTAGGCAAGGCTGTTGATTGTCAGTACGTCACTGCTCATGGGTAAACCCGGTTCACTGCCGCTACGTGTGTGCGGCGTAAACAATCGTGCTCGCCTATTTTCCAAGGAATATTTTCTTGTTTTTCGGTGAGGTCACGGTTGCATCAACAACCTTGCCGGCGGCGACCTTGACATCCAGTGCTGACTTCCGTTCGCCATTCCAGTGATAGCTGACTGCAGGCGGTGAAAAACGTTTGTCTTCTCCGACCTTCGTACCCTCCGTACCAATGATTTTCACCAGTTGGTCATACGGCATCGTCAGCTTCACTTTCTCAATGAACCTCCTGTTAAAGACCTTGTCAGCAGTTCCGGGTTGTCCTGCAGAAACCGCTGCCGGAAGCACACACGATAAGATCATCCAAAGCGCCAGAACCGTTACGTTCTTAATCATGCGTTCCTCCATTTTTTAAGTATTACAAGTGTAACTCGGAGAAAATATAGGCAGTTTTCAATTATCCTAAAAACAACGTTTAACCACGGACACATGGGATGAACACGGATAAAACCTGAAAAACAGAACGAAACAATCCTCACCTTTTGGGTTTAGACACTGCCGCTTTTAATGCTTTGATTTATCTGTGTTTATCTTATTCATCCGATTTTCAACTGATTTTTCCAGGGTGATTCATCTTTCAGTGCTGTATCTGCTTTCCCTTGCAGCAACTGAACGAGACAACGGTCCAGCGCCGGTAACGGCAGTTGTAACAGGAAAGCAGGTCGTCGGCGACCTGCTCATCTTCCTCGTCAGGATGAAACGAGTCGCAGGAGGCGGCAATGCGGGCAACGGCCGCCCAATCATTTCTACCAGGGGCTTCTTCGTGGAAAGCTGTAATCGTTGCCTCCATATCAATGCCTTTTCAACTGATGACGTGAGCAGGTCTGCCACCGGATACCATCTGCCGTGCCGTCTGCCGCTACAACCA
>JBAYTT010000262.1:0-4400 GCA_041675485.1 Pelobacteraceae bacterium
GGAAGATCGAAACGAAGCACTTCATCCAAGGAACCTTTAAAGGGTGTAACGCATAAATTTCTTTTTTCTGCCAGAATTGTATATGCTTCCGGTATGGTGAGTTTGCCGCTCATTATTTTTATGGGTCGGGCTCCCCACTTTTCGGCGATGGCGTTAAAGGCGTGAATATGGGTGTCCTGCTGGTCGCATAGCAGGATTTTCTGTTGCAGGTCCGAACCCTGCGGTTGTTGAGCAGCGGGAAGCGCAGCTGCAGGGATGGACTCTCCGGATGCTTTTGCCGTGCTCCGGGGGGACGAAAACAGCGGTTTCAACGGTCCGACAGGCATCCAGCGCTCAAACGTCAATACGAGCGTGCCGCACAGTATCAGGATGAAAACGGCAATGGCAAGAGCCAGGGACAGTCGCCTGCTCTGGCGAACATTCAGAATTTCCCTGATGGCACGGCTGATCAGGCCAGAAGTAATCCGCCGCCGTTCATCGCTGTAACCGATCAGAAGGGCGCGGTCACAGAGGATATTGATCATGCGCGGCACACCGCGGGTATACAGGTAGACCCACTTGATTGCATAGCTGCTGAACGAGACGCCGCCGCTCTCGCCGGCAACCTCCATGCGGTGCCTGATATAGGCGCGAGTTTCGTCCATGCTCATTGACTTCAGCCGGTAACGAACCGCAATACGTTGATTGAGCTGCCGCAAATCCGGCCGCTCCAGCAGAGCCTCAAGTTCGGGCTGCCCGGCCAGAACGATCTGAATGAGCTTGTCATTTTCCGTTTCAAGGTTTGAAATCAGCCGGATCTGCTCTAGCACTTCAGGGTGAAGGTCCTGCGACTCGTCAATGACAAGCACAACCGTACGGCCTTCGGCAGCTTCATTCAGCAGGAATTTATTGAGATCGCCAAGAAGATCGCTGGCATGTTCGCTGTCGGAGTGTAGCCCGAATTCGTGGTTAATAGCGCGGAGCAGTTCTACGGAAGTGAGGCAGGGGTTGACAATCAGGGCAGCGCGATAATTCTCATCCTGAAGCTGGCCGAGAAGAGTGCGCAGTACCGTGGTTTTCCCGGTTCCCACCTCGCCGATGAGTTCAATAAACCCGTAATGATTATTGATGCCGTACAGCAGGTGGGCAAAGGCTTCCTTATGGTTATTGCTGAGGAAGATGAAGCGGGGATTTGGCGTCAGCGTAAACGGCTTTTCGTTGAATCCATAGTATTTAGTGTACATGTCGGGTAACCATTAGAAGGAAAGGTGTTCGTGGATGATGAGGTCTGTTTTGGTGCCGTGCAATAATGGGTTGTTTATTTCACAAAAGCCGGCTGTTTTCAAGATAATTCAAATGCATACGTACGCCCCGCTGTCCTGTAGTTCATTATATTGTCAATCAAGGTAATTATTAATGCAATACATTAAATACAACACCCTAACGACCTGTAAAAAAGAAACATATCCCGTATTACGCGATGCGGATACCGTTGCTGCCCGGTATCCGGTCCGGGTGACGGACTACTACGCCGGTCTTATCAAATGTCAGGGCGATGCCATCTGGAAACAGTGTATGCCGGACCTGCGGGAGCTGGAAGATTTCTCCCAATGCCCGGATCCCCTCGACGAGAAGAGCCTGAGTCCTGTTCCCGGCCTGATTCATCGCTATCCGGACCGGGTGGTGCTGCTGGTTTCAAATTGCTGTCCGGTGTACTGCCGCTTTTGCATGCGCAAGCGGCATGTGGGAAGCGGTGATGCACCCATGGGAGATGGCGAACTTCGCACTGCTCTCGAATATATCGCCGCTCATCCGGCAATCCACGATGTCATCTTGTCCGGCGGCGACCCGCTGATGCTTGATGACGAATCATTGTCAACAATACTTACCGGTCTGCGGGCAATTCCGCATGTCGCAATCATCCGTATCGGCACCCGGACACCGGTTACGTTTCCCGGACGGATAACCCCCGACCTCTGCGCGCTGCTTAAAAAGTTTCACCCGCTCTACATAAATACCCATTTCAACCATCCTGACGAAATAACCACCGCTTCCGCCGCTGCCTGCGCCTTGCTGGCCGATGCCGGAATACCGCTCGGCAACCAGACCGTCCTGCTGAAGGGGGTCAACGATTCGGTTGAAACCATGCGGAGCCTGATGACCGGACTGCTCTCAATCCGGGTCAAGCCGTATTACCTGCATCAGATGGATCTCGTGCAGGGCACTGCCCACTTCAGAACCTCTGTACGCACCGGCCTGGAAATAGTGCGGGGACTGCGCGGGTACATCTCCGGCCTTGCCGTACCGCATTATGTTATCGATCTGCCGGGAGGGAAGGGGAAGGTTGCGCTGCTGCCGGAAGATGTGGAAATTCAGGGGACCAGGCTGCTGATTCGTACCTATACCGGCGAACGGGTCACTTACCAGGACATCATAGGTCCTCTGGAGTAAATGCAACGACTTCATCAATCGTATCGACTCCTGCGGACAGCATCACCAGCCGGTCAACACCCAGGGCAATCCCCGCCGACGGCGGCATTGTTGCCAGGGTTTCAAGAAAAGGCTCCGGCAGCGGCAATTCTGCCTGGCCGGCGCTGCGGCGCGCGGAATTTGCCTCTGCAAAACGAAGGCGCTGCTCGACCGGGTCATTGAGTTCACTGAAGCCGTTTGCCAACTCCAAACCGCCGACATACAACTCGAACCGTTCCGCCAGGTTCCGGTGTCCCGGCATGGTGCGAGCCAGGGCCGCCAGTTCCGCGGGGTAATCCATAAGAATAACCGGCACGTCAAAACCGGCCAGAGCCGGCTCGACATCCGACGTCAGAATTTCCTCGTATAGCCCCTTTTTAAGACAATCCCATACTTCGTGCTGGCTGAAACGCGCAAATGCCTCCTGGACAGAAATACGCTGCCAGGGGGCAAATGGGTCTATTTGTGCCGCATGCCGCTCAAAACAGCGCCTGCCGGGCAGGCATGTTGCGGCAACATGCTGCAGCAGCTCTTCGCAGTCAGCCATCAGGGTCCGGTAATCACAATCGGCCCGATACCATTCAAGCATGGTGAACTCGGACAGATGACGGGAGCCCCGTTCGCCGGAGCGCCAGCAGCGGGAAATTTGAAACAGTTTCCGGTGACCTTTGCAGAGAAGTCGCTTCATGCAGATTTCGGGTGAGGTTTGCAGCTGCCAGGAGGGGAGGGCGAGAACCGGGTTGATATGTTCTTCAGGGGCGTTGGCGGGTATAAGAAGGGGGGTCTCCACTTCGAGAAACCCCCGCTCCCAGAAAAAATCACGTATTGCTTTAATAACATGCGCCCGCAACCACAAGGCGTCTACCTTCATTGGTTATCCCTTGACGCGAGTTGAGTACTCGCCGGTGCGGGTGTCGATCACGATCAGCTCGCCTTCTTCGATGAAAGGAGGGACGCGCAGGACGTAGCCGGTTTCGACAGTGGCAGGCTTGGAATCATTGCCGCTGGTGTCCCCCTTGGCCCACTGCTCGGTCTCGGTTACCCGCAGGTTGACGAAGTTCGGCAGAGAAATGCCGATCGCTTTTTCTCCGAAGAGCATAACTTCGACCTTCAGGTTCTCAAGCAGGTAGTTCTTGGCATCGCCCAGCGTCTCTTCTTCCATCACGACCTGCTCATACGTCTGCTGGTCCATGAAGGTATAGTGGTTGCCTTCCTTGTAGAGATATTCCATCGTGCGCTCTTCAAGGCTGGCAGGTTCAAACGATTCGCCCGACCGGTACGTTCTGTCAAGGAGCGAGCCGTTGATCATGTTGCGCATCTTGGTGCGGTACAGGGCCTGGCCTTTACCCGGCTTTACAAAGTCAAAAGCCACAACCAGATACGGGTCGCCATCCAGAATAATTTTCAACCCTTTTTTCAAATCAGCAACAGTATACATTCGTTCCTCGCACAGTGTATTTTGAAACAACACAAGCCCTCCAGAGTGGACGGGCCTGTTGATATCAATCAGATAGAGAGCAGCTTATTTGGCGCGATAGGTAATACGGCCTCTGCTGAGATCGTACGGAGAAAGCTCAACGGTGACCTTGTCGCCAGGAAGAATCTTGATGAAATATTTACGCATCTTGCCGGAAATATGAGCAAGAACAACATGTTCGTTTTCAAGTTTTACACGGAACATTGCGTTCGGTAACGGCTCGATTACAGTGCCTTCAACTTCGATTGCTTCTTCTTTAGTACTCATACCTTGTCCTGCTCCTCATATTACGTTTGATGCGAACTGACGTACATTACTGATAGAACCCTGAAAATGCAAGCAAATTGTAAACGTTTGCGAGGAGTCGCATCATAACACGTTCATCGGCCGGGTTGCCAGACCGGTATTGCACCTGTCATAACCACCCCGTATGGGGTATAATAAACCTCGAAGAAAGACAGGTGGTTACCATGAA
>JBAYTT010000263.1:0-4331 GCA_041675485.1 Pelobacteraceae bacterium
ACTTCGGCCATCCGGTTCATCTCATCGATGGCCCGGGCAATTTCGAGGGCCGAACCTTCTCCCTGGACCCGCACCGGATACAGCAACACCTGCAATGAGGCAAAACGGCGCTTCAGCACGTTAAGGATATCGTGAATGGCGGCGCCGGTCGGTGACGTAATCACGCCTATTTTACGCGGAAAGCGCGGCATATCCACCTTGTGTTCCTCGGCAAACAGCCCTTCAAGCGTCAGTTTTTCCTTCAATTGCACAAAAGCGGTCTGCAGGGCGCCTATTCCGGCCGGCTCCAAGTATTCGCAGATCAGTTGATATTCTCCACGCTGGTCATAAACCGAAATACGGCCACGCGCAATCAACGCCATCCCGTCCGTCAGACGAAATTTGAGATTCTTTACGGCACCCTTGAACATCACGCAACGCAATTGGGCACCGGCATCTTTGAGGGTAAAATAGCAGTGACCGGAAGATGGGTAGGAAAGATTGGATACTTCACCCTGAACCCAGAGTTGCTCGAAATTTTCCTCAAGCACTCCCCGGAGAAGAGCGGTCAGACGGCTGACCGTAAGAATTGTTTTTTCAGAGAAAATGTCCAAATAGAGCGCTCACCTGTTGCACGTGTAATGTATCCGGAAACTCAATAATCATCAGAAGATCCTCCAGCAGCAGAAGAGTAACCAGTCCCAGACCGGGAAAAGCCAGATAGGTCGCCAAGGGGAAACCAACCGCACCGGCCGCACCGCCAAGGTAGCGCGAAAACAGCCCGAGCACGGCAACGGCGACCACCGCCCCCAGCAGCATGGTAAGAAACGAGGGGGCGGATTTTTTGGCAGCCTGATGCCGGGCAGGCTGTCCGGTGCCCTTGAACTCTCCCTTTGTTGCCGCGATGATACTGTCAACCCCGGCTGCTATCCCCTGATCATAGTTGTTGTCCTTCATATAGGGACGCATGGTGTCCCTGATGATTCGTCCCGCCGTTATGTCGGGAAGGACGCCCTGCAACCCCATGCCGACCTCAATGCGAACCTTGCGCTCCGCCTGGGCTATAATCAGCAGCACCCCGTTATCTCTCCCCTTCTGCCCTATTTTCCAGGCATCAGCGACCCGGATCGAGAACTGGTCTATATCATCGCCCTGCAGTGTCGGAACGGTAAGGACCACCACCTGGTTGGAGGTCTCACGCTCAAACGCGGCCAGCTTCTGCTCCAGCCGTTGAAGCGACTCGGGCGACAGCATCCGCGCCAGGTCATTTACCCGTCCGCTCAGCGGCGGGGCATCCAGCGCCACAAGCTGGCCGGGAAAAAGAACCAGGGCACATATCAGAAGAAGGTATCTCAGGTTCATTAGTGGCCGCTGTTACATCAGAACTTGACTTTAGGCGCCACCTTGGCACCCTCTTCCGCCTTGAACGCCTCTTTGCGTTGCAAATGCAGCATCAACGAGTTCGTCAGGGAGTTCGGAAACGTACGGATACTGGTGTTAAACACCTGCACTGAACCATTGTAGCGCTCGCGGGCCACATTGATGCGGTTCTCTGTTCCTTCCAGCTGTTTCTGCAGATCGAGGAAGTTCTGGTTGGCCTTCAGGTCAGGATATTTTTCAACAACCACCATCAGCCGCGACAGCGCGCCGGAAAGTTCTCCCTGTGCCTGCTGGAATTTGTTCAAGGCTGCCGGGTTATTGAGAACATCCTTGGTCACCTGCATGGAGCCGACCTTGGCGCGCGCCTCGGTAACCGCCTTGAGGGTGTCAGCCTCATGTTTGGCATACCCTTTAACAACCTCGACAAGATTGGGGATCAGATCGGCTCGCCGCTGATAGGATGATTCGACGTTACCCCAGGCGGCAATAACCGCCTCTTCGTTGGCCTGCATGGTGTTGTAGCCGCATCCCGACAGCAGCGCAAAAATTGTTATCAGCGAAAACCGTGCAACTAATTTTTTCATGGTAGCTCCTCCGTAAAATGTGAGTGCTGGTTATTCTGATCTTCCCTGCCGTATCGTACTTTCATGACGGTCAGAACGGCATTGCAGACCAGAGGGGTAATATTAGCCAAAATCAGCGGTAAATCGTTGATAAGGATACCGTATATCATCCAAAGTGCAACGCCGAATGCCAAAAGGAGCGGCTGCCAGATAGAAAGATCGTGAACATGACGGGTTCTCAGTGTTTTGACTACCTGCGGAATGGAAGCAATACTCGTAAGAGTTCCGGCCACAAGGCCGATCGTCGTTGGACTCACGAGCGTTTTCTCCCGTCAAACGCCGAACTGGCCCAATCTATCTGGGTCAGCATCCCGCGCAGAACAGTGACTTCGCGACTGTCAAGATTCGCCCGAAAAAATATTCGTCTGAGTGAGCGCATCATATGAGCAGGGTTTTGCTCATTCAGAAAACCGATCTTGTTCAACGTGGCGTCAAAATGTGCAAAAAGCGTTTCCATTTCTCCCGATTTTGCCAGTTCGAGCGGGCGCCCTCCCCCGGGGGACTCGTCGGCCTTGCCAAGCTCATAACAAAACAGCAGCACCGACTGGGCAAGATTGAGTGAGCCATATTCATCGGACGTGGGAATAGTGGCGTGCCAGCGGCAAAGCGAAAGTTCTTCCGTTGTCAAACCGTTGTCCTCCCGCCCGAAGACCAAAGCTGCCCGGCATTCCGGAGTAACCTGTTCCTTGAAACGTCCAGCCACCTCCGGGGGAGAAAGGATTTCCTGACGATACTTGCCATGACGCCGGGTAGTACCGACCGTCAGAGTACAGTCATCCATTGCTGAAGCCAGATCAGGGAAAACTATCGCTGATTCGAGCAGGTCCCGGGCCGCAACGGCAAATTTAAGCGCTTCGGGATGGAACCGATCACAACCGTTAACTATTCTCAACTGGGTAAAGCCCATATTTTTCATCGCTCGGCAGGCCATACCAATATTGCCGGGCGATTGAGGTTCAACCAGAATGATAATAATGTTTTTGTTCAAGAGGGTGTCCTTCGTGAAATTTGTAAAATCCGCATCCGTGCCAATCGCTCTCTGGCTGGTTTTTTAAGCTTCCAGACATGGGAGGCATGACCGCACCACGCTATGAAGATGAAACCAAACAAGACCAATACAAGGTAATGTTCATAGTTACTGACGTTGTCAAATACGAGCGAAGCGCTCTTGCCGAACAGATACCCCCCCAGAGAAAAGGCAACCGCCCAGGCAAAAGCACTGGCCAGGTTTATCCAGAGAAATGTGCGGGGGGCAAGATTGGTTATACCGAGAATAATGGGCAGAACTATCCTGAAACCATAGGTAAACCGGGAAATAAAGGCGACAAGATTCCCGTATTTTTCTATCATTTTGAGTGCTTCACGGAATTTTTTTGCAATGGAATGGAAACGTTTAAGCAGGCCTCTCCCTTTGAAGCGGCCAAGGTAAAAATAGAATTGATCGCCGGCAAATGAACCGGCCCAGGCGATGCATATGACACCCAGAATATTCAAATACCCCTGAAAAGCGAGAAAACCGGCCAAAAGCAGTATTGCCTCACCCTCCAGAAATGTCCCGACGAACAGAACCCAGTAGCCGTGAAGCTCAAGGTATTCTTTGAGGATCTGGTGAACATGCACGGTCAGTCCCTGTAAATGTCTTCTAACATACTAAACTGCAAGTCGGCCGGCAATTTCTGATTTCATGAGATCAATCATTTCGTCTATGCGGGCGTTTGAGTCACTAACCATTGCATCGGCCTCTACATCTGCCAAAAATAGCGCACGCTTCGCGTTATCTAACAACAGCGATGGGCCTCCCCGCTCTTTAATCCTTTTTTCGACAATTACCCGCCCCGCTCTTGACAGATACGCAGAGGCAATTTCAGAAATATCATCCACAAGTTCGAGCAGTTTCTGCTCACTCAGAGTAGACACAGAAGAAACGGCTCCAACCGCTTCTTTCGTTCGTGTCGCTGTATTCCGAGACCGCGCTGATTCCCACAATTTCTGCAGGTTAACCATCTGCAGCAGATCATACTGCAGCAGCTCTGCAAGCGTCTTGGTTGAACAGATCTCAACACGTGCCCCGGGTAGAGCCGCTACTCTCCGCGATTCATCCGGAGAGGAGTCAATCGAACTGGCCCCATCACGATAAAAACCAATCGGCTGACCATCTTTGTAAAACATCATGGCTGAGCATTCAGAAGTATAAAAGCGAACGACTCCGTTTGTACCCAACCCTTTCAAGCGCGCCAAAGCGCCCTTGATGTCCACCTGCCGCACCTCTTCGCCGTTGAAAATACGAGTCCCAAGAGCCAGAGCATGGGCACACACGGCAAGATCAGCCGTCATACGATATACATTTAT
>JBAYTT010000264.1:0-4328 GCA_041675485.1 Pelobacteraceae bacterium
CAGACCCGCTCCGAATCGGCTTTGCCAAACAGTCCCTGTGGCCTGATGAACAGAATCAGCAGCAAGATGATGAAGGCGATGGCATCCTTGTATCCTGACGAGATCAACCCCGCGCCTAGCGATTCGAGTACGCCGAGAATCAAGCCGCCGATAACGGTGGAAATACCGCTGCTCATGCCGCCGATGATTGCCGCGCAGAACCCTTTCAACCCAAGCATGACACCGACATCGTAGGCGGTCATCGTCAACGGGGCGACGATGATGCCGGCAACGGCCCCCATGGCGGAGCTGATGATAAACGAAAACAGCACCATGCGCCGTACATCGATCCCGACCAGTCCGGCGGCACGGCGGTTGTAGGAGCAGGCCCGCATGGCCTTGCCGCTGATGGTGTGGTAGAAATAGACCTTGTTGACGAGGATGATGATCAGGGTAATGGCAAGGATCCAGAGGTGTTGCGGCAGGATGGTGGCGCCACCGATAGCGATCGGGGTGTCACCGGTAAACGGGGGAATTGCATGGGTATCCTTGCCCCACACCAGCATTGCCAGACCACGGATCAAAATACTCCCGCCGATGGTTATGATGACCAGGTTGATCGGCGTCGGTTGCTTGAGAGGCCGGATGGCGAGGCGTTCGAATACTATCCCCACCACCGTTGAAACCGCAATGGCGCAAGGAATCGCCGCCCAGAGCGGCAGATTGAGGAGTTCCAGGCATGACAGCGTCAACAACCCGCCCAGCATGACAAACTCACCCTGGGCAAAATTGATGATGCCGGTCGCGTTGTAAATGATCGAAAAACCGATGCCGATCAAAGCATAGATAGCGCCGGTTGACAGGCCTGACAGCGTGTATTGTAAAATCTGGTCGAACTGCATTGTACCTCATAAATGTGGGGGCGAACGGCAGTTCGCCCCCACGAAAAGAATCGATCCAAGCCTGGTCTACTTAACTATCATCCAATCCTTGTTCTTAACCTCGACAAGCACGAACGCATCCTTGCCCAAACCGGCATGATCCTGGCCGGAATAGTTGAAGCTGCCGCCAATCCCGGCGAAACCCCTGGTTTTCTCAAGTTGGTCACGGATTGCGGCGGGAGTAACGGCACCGTTATCAATGGCATTTCTGATCAGCATCACGGCATCCCAGGCGTGTCCGCCAAAATGATCCCCTTCCGCCTTGTAATGTCTCTGATAATCCTTGACAAAGGCCATCAGCGACTTTTTCTGCTTGTCGGAACCGGGAAGCAGATCGGCAACGACTACCTTGCCGGAAGGAAGTTTGATCCCTTCCGCGGCATCGCCGGCCAGTTCGATGAACTTCTTGGACGATACTCCGTGGCTCATAAACAGAGGCGTTTTAATGCCGAGCTGACGGGCATTTTTTGCTATAACAGCCGGCCCGGGGTTGGTACCCCAGCAGATGATCGCCTGGGAATGGGAACCGCGAATCTTGGTCAACTGTGCGGTCATGTCGGTATCTTTGGGACCATAGGTGTCGTCGGAAACGATGGTAATGCCGTATCTGGACGCCTGGCTCTTTAGCTGCTCGCGCCCTGATGCGCCAAAGCCGTCCGAGACCGTCAGGATCGAGACATTGGTCTGTTTCGTTTTCTGCAGATACTCAAAAATTCTGCCGACCGCCAGCGAGTCGTTCTGGGCAGTCTTGAAAACCCATTTTTTTACCGGATCGGTAATCTTGCTCCCCGCGGAACAGGAAACAAGCGGGATCTGCTCCTTTTCCGCCACCGGGATTACCGCCATGGTCTCGCCGGTCGTACTTGGTCCGATGATGGCGACAACCTTGTCGTCCTTGATCAGTTTTGTTGCCAGCTGGACAGCTTTCGTCGCATCGCCCGCCGTATCGTATGACACCAGTTCAAGCTTGCGTCCTTTGACACCACCAGCTTTATTGATTTCATCGATAACCATTTTGGCACTGTTACGCTCCGGCTCTCCCAGAAAAGCGGCGGGACCGGTAACGGCAAACAGTGCTCCGATCTTGATCGGGGCGGCAGCGAATGCATTGACTGAAAACAGCAGGGTAATCGCGGCAATTACGAAGTGTATACCTTTAAAGTTCATAGACAATCTCCCTGAAATAAATAATGATTTATTTGGTCAACGACCAGTCGCCCTTGACAATCTTGACCATCTCAAAGGCTGAGAGATCAAGTCCGTTATGATCTTTCGGGGACATCGTAAATACTCCCGAGACGCTTACCAGTTTGCTGGCATGCTCTATTCCGTTACGGATCTGTTCAGCACTGGATCCGCTCTTCTTGATGGCGTTCGTTACGAGCAGGAAGGCATCATAGGCGTAGCCGCCAAAGGTGGATGCTTCTGTGCCATAGGCTTTCCTGTAGGACTGATCATACCCTTTCAGCAGCTTGTACTGGGCATCACCTTTGGGAAGCGCGTCGTACACGGCGAGTTTACCGGCGGGGAGCATCACCCCTTCAGCCGAATCGGCTCCGGCCAGTTCGATATACTTTTTGGAAGCAACGCCGTGGCTCATGTAAAGCGGCGTCTTGAGGCCGAGCTGCTTGACGTTCTTGGTGATAACCGCGGGCCCCGGGTTGGTGCCCCAGCAGATGATCGCATCCGGCTTGATGCCGCGAATCTTGGTCAACTGGGCGGTCATGTCGGTATCTTTCGGGCCGTAAACCTCGTCGGCTACAACCGTAAAGCCCTTCTGCCTGGCCAGAACCTTGATCTGTTCGCGGCCGGAAGCGCCGAAACCGTCGGTTACCGTCAACAGGGCGATGCTCTTCTGTTTCTTGCTCGCCATGTAGTTAAGGATCTTTTCGGCGGCGACATGATCATTGGCCGGAGTTTTGAACACCCAGTGTTTGGCCGGGTCTGTTATTTTAATGCCGGCGGCGCAGGAAATCAAAGGGATCTTCTCTTTTTCGACGACCGGGATAACCGCCATGCTCTCACCGGTGGTGCTTGGTCCGATGATAACGCTGACCTTGTCATCCTTGATCAGTTTTGTTGCCAGCTGCACCGCTTTGGTGGCATCGCCGCCGGTATCGTAAATCACGGCTTCCAGTTTCTGCCCGTTGATGCCCCCTTTTTCATTGGCCTCTTTTACCAGCAGTTCAAGCGTCTTCTTTTCCGGCTCGCCAAGGAACGAAGCGGGTCCGGTGACGGCAAAAAGAGCACCGATCTTGATGGTGCCTGCTGCAAACGATACGGATGTACAGATGAGGATCAAACAGATACTGCTCAACAGTAACGACATCTTTTTCATTTCGACCTCCAATGGTTTAAGTTCCAGCTACAAGCTCCTGCTACATATTGTAGAGACGGCTTCCTTCAAGCATATTGAAATTATGGGCCGCAAGTGCGGCTATCGCCTTGTCGGTTTCATCAAAACGGAAGATGATGACCGCATTGCCGCCGCACCGTTCGACAAAGGCATACATGTACTCGACATTGATGCCTTCCTGGTCGAGTGCCTGGAGAATCGCGGACAGTCCGCCGGGACGATCCGGAACCTCAACGGCGACCACTTCAGTCTTGCTGACGGTGAAGCCGTTTTCTTTCAGCACTGCCGTGGCCGTTGCCCCGTCATTGACAATCAGGCGCAGGATGCCGAAATCGGATGTATCGGCAAGCGAAAGCGCCCTGATATTGATTCCGGAATCACCGAGAATGCGGGTGATTTCTGCCAGTCGGCCGGACTTGTTTTCAATGAAGATGGAGATCTGTTCAACTTTCATAGTGTACCTCCTGTCACGTCCCCTCCCCACTTGTGGGGGAGGGCTAGGGTGGGGGAAATTATAGTTTCCGGTTATCTTTCACCCGTGTTGCCTTGCCTTCGCTGCGTTGAATCGTCTTCGGTTCGACCAGTTTTGCCGTACAGGTGACCCCGAGCATATCCTTGATCTCTTTTTCCACCTGCCGTGACAACGCCTGCAGCACCTTGATTTCATCCGAGAAGAGCTGCTCGCTGACCTCAACCTGAACCGTCAGCGTGTCCAGCGTTCCCTGGCGATCGACAATCAGCATGTAATGGGGCTCGATCCCCTCGATGCCGACCAGCACCGCTTCGATCTGGGACGGGAAGACATTGACGCCCCGAATTATCAGCATATCGTCCGAGCGGCCGCTCATGCGGCTGATGCGGGCATGGGTACGGCCGCAGATGCACGGCTCGTAGGTCAGGCTGGTAATGTCGCGGGTGCGGTAGCGGATCAGCGGAATACCCTGCTTGGTAATCGTGGTGATGACCAACTCACCCCGCTCCCCTTCCGGCAGCCGCTCCCCGGTTTCCGGGTTGATGATTTCCGGGATGAAGTGATCCTCCCAGATATGGAG
>JBAYTT010000265.1:0-4295 GCA_041675485.1 Pelobacteraceae bacterium
GATATCTGCCTGACCAACATCAACCGGCAAATCCACGCACTTTCCAGCACGGTCGGTCAGCCAAAAGTTGAAGCCATGGCGGCACGATTGCGCGACATCAATCCGGCGGCCGAAATCATGCCGATCAAGGCGTTCTTCTCACAGGAGAATGCCGAACAGCTGCTTGTGCCGCGCCCCGATTATGTACTGGACGCAATTGACCATTTCACCGCCAAGGCAGCATTGATTACGATCTGCCGCCAGCAGGGAATTCCGATCATCTCCAGCATGGGAGCCGCAAACAAGCTGGACCCAACCAAGATTGAAGTATCCGATATCTCATCCAGCAAAAATTGCCGGATGGCACGCAGCATGAGGAAAATTTTGAAGAACTCCGGCATCACCTCCGGAGTGCAGGTTGTTTACTCGACCGAGTTGCACCGTGAACTGGATCCGGCATCGTCCACTGCCTGCGGCAGCGACTGCATCTGCCCCAACCGGGCCGAGCAGACATTCCGCTGTGAACATCGCCGGGTAATTCTGGGAAGTATTTCGTATATTCCTTCCATCTTCGGCCTGACCATGGCGGGAGTGGTTGTCAACGAACTTTTGAACCTGAATTGATGCCAGACAGCATCAGATTTAATTTTACGGCAAATCGTGCTGTTTTTTATTGACAAGCCCTGAAAATAAAGGGTAACGTCATAACACCTCAGATTAAACATCCTGGCATCCGAATCGATCCCTAGACTTCTTCATACGCATATTAATCGAACCTCTGAAAAAACAATATTCTGCTGTTTGATCATGAAGCTCCCGGCGACTACAGTTTTTACTTCAGCCGCTGTAAAGCTTCCCCGGAAAACCTAATCTATCTATGCAAAATCCCCATACCATGAAGATCGCAACGCAGGAGAACAGATGAATTTACAGGAACTAAAAGGCAAAAAAATCAGTGAGCTCAACACGATTGCTCGGGACCTCAACATTGAAGGGGCATCGAGCCTCCGGAAACAGGATCTTATCTTTGCAATCCTGAATGCCCAGACCGAACAAAATGGTTCCATCTTCGGCGAAGGTGTCCTGGAAACGCTCCAGGACGGTTTCGGCTTCCTGCGGGCTACCGATTACAACTATCTGCCGGGTCCGGATGACATCTATGTTTCCCCCAGCCAGATAAGGCGTTTCAACCTGCGCACCGGCGATACGGTTTCCGGCCAGATCAGACCTCCCAAGGAAGGCGAACGCTACTTCGCGCTGCTCAAGGTCGAGTCGGTCAACCATGAATCTCCGGAAATTGCCCGTGACAAAATCCTCTTCGACAACCTGACGCCGCTTTATCCGCAGGAAAAACTCACACTTGAGACAACTGCCGAAAACATGCCGATGCGCGTCATCGAGCTGGTAGCTCCGATCGGTAAAGGACAGCGCGGCTTGATTGTCGCCCCGCCCCGTACCGGTAAAACAGTGCTGATCCAGAACATTGCCAACTCGATAGCAGCCAATCACCCTGAAGTGTATCTGATCGTCCTGCTGATCGATGAAAGACCGGAAGAAGTGACCGACATGCAGCGCTCGGTCAATGGCGAAGTAGTCTCATCCACCTTTGATGAGCCGGCCACCCGCCACGTACAGGTTGCCGAAATGGTCATCGAAAAAGCCAAGCGACTGGTGGAACACAAAAAAGACGTCGTCATCCTGCTCGACTCCATCACCCGCCTGGCCCGCGCCTACAACACGGTGCTGCCGCCATCCGGCAAGATCCTTACCGGTGGTGTGGACGCCAATGCCCTGCAGAAGCCGAAACGTTTCTTCGGCGCCGCCCGTAACATCGAAGAAGGTGGTTCTTTGACCATTATTGCCACCGCACTGGTTGATACCGGCAGCAAGATGGACGAAGTCATCTTCGAAGAATTCAAGGGCACCGGCAACATGGAGCTGCACCTTGACCGCAAACTGGTCGAGAAGCGCACCTTCCCCGCCATCGATATCAACAAGTCGGGAACCCGCAAGGAAGAACTACTGATTGAAAAATCCTCTCTGAATCGTATCTGGATCCTGCGCAAGATTATTCACCCGATGAATGTGGTGGACAGCATGGAATTCCTGCTGGATAAACTTTCAGAAGCCAAAACCAATCAGGCATTTCTGGATTCAATGTCGAAATAAAGAGTTGCAAAAATTATTATAACTAGCTATTATCAGCCCTTACTGCTCACGACTGATTACTTTACGCTGTAAAGCACCATTGAAGGAGGAAGAGATGAAAGAAGGTATCCACCCAGATTATTCCGAGATTACCGTTAAGTGCCTGTGCGGTAATACATTCCAGACACGCTCCACTAAAAAAGAGATCAACACCGAGATCTGTTCTGCCTGCCATCCGTTCTACACCGGCAAACAGAAACTGATTGACACTGCAGGACGTGTTGAGCGTTTCAAAAAACGTTACGGCCAGGTTTGATCAACCGTTTCGTACACTCTCAAGAGGGGCTTTGTCGCGAGGCAAATCCCCTTTTTTTTCTCCTGAAGACTCCGGATTTGCATCAGGAGCCATTACTTACAGATAAGAGCATGCCAGTTTCTGAAATGACCATTGCTATCCCTGAGCATGGCTCGAACAGGACACCATGAACGTCACCCTGATCGAACACACCCCCAACCCTGAACGTACCGTAGCCTTGGCTGCCCGTCTCTGTTACTCGCCCATTTCAATTGATGATTTACGGGAAAAACTGGCGACTTCCGACATCGAGTCGTTTCTTGACAAGATCATGTCACTAGGGCACCACTCCGTGCTTGAACATGCCTCGTTCACTTTCGGCATTGAGGGGATTTCGCGCGTAACCACCCATCAATTGGTACGGCATCGCATCGCCTCATTCTCCCAGCAATCCCAGCGCTATGTTTCGCATAAAGAGGAGTTCACCTCCATCATGCCGGACACCATCGCCGAGAACAGCGAGGCTCGCCAGATATTTGCCTTCATGTCCGAAACGGTCCATAAGGCGTACGCACAATTGATCGAAATGGGTATTCCGGCCGAAGACGCCCGTTACATCCTGCCAAATGCCACCGAGACCAAAATAATCATGACCATGAATGCCCGGGAACTGCTGCACTTCTTTGCCCTGCGCTGCTGCCAGCGGGCCCAGTGGGAAATCCGTGAGATGAGTGTCGAGATGCTGCGACTGGTGCAAAAGGTTGCGCCAGTCATTTTCCGCCAGGCCGGTCCCGGCTGTGTGAGCGGTCCCTGCCCGGAAGGAAAATTCTGCTGCGGACAGACGACCGAAGTCAGAGAGTTTTACAAGAATTTGAATTAATAAAATGAGGTACCATGGATAAGATACACGTTGGCGGTCAGGCAGTCATTGAAGGGGTTATGATGCGCGCACCCCGCTCAGTCGCTATTGCCGTTCGCCGCCCCGATGGCGAAATAGTTGTCCGGAAGGAACTGGTAGTACCGCTCTCCGAGCGTTTTCCGGCCGTCAAACTCCCCATCATCCGCGGGGCTGTGGCGCTCTTCACCTCCCTGATCATCGGCATCAAGGCGCTCAATTTTTCGGCCAACGAAGCGATGACCGAAGAGGAGAAAGACAAGGAGAAGGAAAAGAAAAAGGACGGCGACAAAGAGGGGGGAAGCGAACTTTCTTCCTGGGCGATGGCCGGAACAATGTCAGTGGCCTTCGGCTTCGGCATCTGCCTGTTCTTCCTCTTCCCTCTTTATCTGACCAAACTGCTGACGCCGGTCATCGGCGACAACAACGTCGTTTTCAACCTGGTAGACGGCGTCATCCGGGTGGTCGTATTCCTCGCCTATATCTGGGTCATCTCGCGGATGGAGGATATCCAGCGGGTCTTCCAGTACCACGGCGCCGAACACAAATCCATTTTTGCTTTCGAGGACGGCGTTGAACTGTCCGTTGAGAACGTGCGCCAATACCCTCGCCTGCATCCGCGCTGCGGCACCAGTTTCCTGCTGATCGTCATGCTGGTCAGTATCGCCGTATTTTCCCTGATTCCCAAGCTCTGGCCGTTTTATCTCAAGGCCGGGTCGCGGATAGTGCTGCTGCCGATGATCGCCGGGATCTCCTACGAGTTTCTCAAATGGAGCGCCACCCACGACAGCCACCCGCTCGTCAAACTGGTCATCACCCCCGGCCTGGCCCTGCAGCGTCTGACGACCCGCGAACCGGACGACAGCCAGATTGAAGTTGCCATCCGTTCCCTGAATGAGGCGCTGGAAGTCAATGCAGGGTACAAGGACGATAGGCTGGTAGTCTAGCCGCCGTTACCACCACAATTCGGAGTCTCCC
>JBAYTT010000266.1:0-4290 GCA_041675485.1 Pelobacteraceae bacterium
CCTTCACCGGCTGTCGTGCCTGCAGTTTAACGATCCCGACCGCTTTGCGCCTGAGCGCTGCCTGGTGCTCATGTTCAACAAGGTGCTGCGCAACTATGTCAGACAGACCTCCGCCGACCTGCTCGGCAAAACGCGGGTAGACACCTTCAGCGCCTGGGCCTTGAGCGCCATCACCGCCCTGACCGGCAAGGTCATCAAGCCGGTTGTAGGCGATACACTGACCAGCCAGAAGAAATCATCGCAGCTGTCCGGCCTGCTGGTACGCTATGTCGCGGAAGTGCAGGAGGGCGATCCGCTTCAGGATCTGTGGCGCTTTTACGGCCAGCCGTATGTGCTGGATGCCCTGTTTGTCGCTGGCAAAGGGAGAGATGAATTTCTGACCGATTTGCGACGGTGCTACGCGACCAGGAGTCAGGCGGTTTCCTTTGCCGACCTGAGCGTGCTGCTGCGGCTCTGCCAGCTGCGCGAAAAAGACGGTCCGGTCCGCGAGGCACTTGGCTGGTACGCCCATATCATTGTCGATGAAGGGCAGGATCTGTCGCTGCTGGAGCTTGAGGCGATTCTTGCGGCTACGGACAAGCGCAACAGCATCACGCTCAGCGCCGACAGCAAGCAGAAGATCCTGTCGTGGGTCGATGCGGACGACTTCGATATTTTCCACAAGAACCTGAAGGAGGTCGGGGTGAGTAACGAAACCCTGTCCGTTTCCTACCGCTGCCCCAGGGAAATCATGGCGCTGGCGTCACGGATCAGCAGCAGGGAGAGCGAGCAGGTGGGCAGGCATTCGGGTGTCCTTGAGTACCACAGGGGCGCGGATGAGGAGAACGCCCTGGCGCTGCTGCGCCGGCTTGTCGAGAAGCTGGTGGGCGAGGATCCGCATAGCCTGACTGCGGTCATCTGCAAGAAAAAGTCGGACGAGAAGATGCTCCACTCGGCGCTGGCCGGCATCAACGGGTTGCATCAGCAGGGCGAGCTTACCTTCGAGCCCGGTGTTCTGGTGACGATTGCCCATCAGGTCAAGGGGGTGGAATTCGCCAACGTGATCCTCTACGACCCGAATGGGAAGGATTTCCGGAAGTCAGCCCTGGACCGGAATCTGCTCTATGTGTGTGTTACCCGTGCCTGCAAACGGCTGGACATCGTGCATTGGCGGGAGCTTGCCGAAGGGTTGGCGTAAGGCGGGGAGGGCGGAGTGCCCCAATTATGAACCTACTCCTTGAAGTACGTGGCTGCCGGTCTGAGCGCGAAGAGAAGGACACATACAACGATCACCCAGGCATTCTTTGTGACATACTCATGGAAGTAAGCCCCGATCACCATGCCTGCGAGAAGCGCGCTCCACTTCAGCAAGGCAATATCCCGCCAGTTCCAGATTTTGGTTCTGAGCAATTTCATGACAATCACCCTGCATTATTATAGCATCATCCGGGGATTCGTATCCCTATTGAATTGACTGCGGCTTGTTTTGGGCTATAGTTGTTACTGACGTACCAACGATAGTTCCATTTTCCCGGAGGAGCACATGCAAGCACTGTACAACCTGATATTCGGCTTCGGACCGTACGTTTTTATTGTATTGGTCTGGCTCGCGAGCTGCATCAAGATAGTGAACGAGTATGAGCGACTGGTGGTGTTCACACTCGGCAAAGTGAACAGGGATCCCAAGGGCCCCGGCCTGGTCTTTGTCTTCCGCCCCTTCCAGACGGCCGTGCGCATCAGCCTTCGTACCGTGGTGCTGGATGTGCCGAGCCAGGACATCATCACCCGGGATAATGTGAGTCTGAAGGTCAGCGCTGTAGTCTACTTCAAGGTGATGGACGCCAAGCAGGCCATCCTCGGCGTTGAAAACTACCACTATGCCACCAGCCAGATCGCGCAAACCACGCTGCGATCAATTCTCGGTGAAGTGACTCTGGACGAACTGCTGGCGGATCGCGAGAAACTGAGCCTGAGGCTTCGGGAGATCATCGATTCCTCCACCGAGCCATGGGGCATTCAGGTTTCTGCCGTCGAACTCAAGAGTGTGGACCTTCCCGAACAGATCCAGCGCGCCATGGGCAAGCAGGCCGAAGCCGAACGGGAAAAACGTGCCAAGGTTATTGCCGCCGAAGGTGAACTCCTGGCCAGTCGGCAGCTGCTGGAAGCCGCAAATACCTTGAGTCAGAACCCCGCTGCCATGCAGATGCGCTACCTGCAGACGCTTACCGAGATCGCCGTGGAGAAGAACAGCACCATCGTGTTTCCGCTCCCCATCGAGCTGATGAAGGTGTTTGACAAGCTCGGGGAAAAGCAATAATGCCGTTTCCTGTGTGCCCTGTTTTTTCTTCAGTTATCCACACAGTTACGTCTTCATTAACAGCGGCGATACGTTACGATTTTCATGGAGAGCGCATACGGCATAAAATAACTATTGACACGCTATATCAGGTAGTTACATGCGGTGCCTATTCGTTATGCAAACCGGTAAATACCTCATAATTACGCGACATTTTTTGAAGTGTATTCTCTCTTTCAACAGGTTATCCACAGCCTTTGTGTATACAGCTGTTATTTTGGGTGAAACCCGCGTGCTTTATAGTCTTTCGTGCTAAAACCCCTTGCTTTCCCTGCCGGTCTCAAATAATACTTGTCATCTTCGGAAACAGTTTACACGTGTAAAGGTAAAATTGTGGGCAATTACAGAGTAGTCGTACTTGACTTTGAAACCACCGGTCTCTCGCCTCAGTACGGTGACAGGGCCATTGAAATCGGGGCGGTTCTGATCGAGAACAACCGGATCGTGGATCGTTTCCAGAGCCTGATGAACCCGGGGATGAGAATCAGCCGTTTTATCGAGGAATATACCGGCATCACCAACCGGATGGTGAGTAGTGCCCCCTCAATTGCCGAGGTTATGGGCAAATTTGCCGAGTTCATCGGTCAGCACCATCTGGTTGCCCATAACGCCGGCTTTGACAGCCGCTTTCTTGATGCCGAACTGCAGCGCATCAATCGACAACGGTGTCAGGAGTTTGCCTGCTCCATGCTTATTTCCCGCCGTATCTACCCGGAATCCCCCAGTCACAGCCTTGAAACGCTGGTCCGCTACAAGAAACTCAAGACCGATGGCGTGCACCACCGGGCACTTGCCGATGCCGAGATGACAGGGCACCTCTGGATCTGCATGGTGAATGACCTGAAAGCCGGGTATACGCTTAAACATGTGCCGTTTGAGCTGATGCAGCAGTTATCAAAGGTGTCCAAGGTGGCCGCCCCTTCTTTTTTGCAGCGTGCCGCTGACAGGCAAGGATAACGGTCGCTACCCGTGCCAAGCCGGAGAAGCACCGCTGCTTCCTGTCAATAGGCATATCCTTCCGGCAGGGGAATCACCTTCCTGATATCGAGCTGGGCCGTACCTGCGACGGTTACCGTCCTGTGGGCGATGGCGTAGATATCGGTGCCGATGATCACGGAGCGGTCCACCGTGTCGGCATAGCTGCCATAGCCGCTGCTGACTGCCCGGGCTGGAATCATCCCCCGTAGAGAAATCCCTCCTTCACTAATGGTAAAGACCCTGAGCCCCGAACTGTAGACCCCCGGGGTGCTGCCGTAGCTGTAATACGGTATTGCAAGGATCCCCAACGGTTCATAGTAGAGAAATGCGTGGTAATCGTACAGCGCCGCCGACCACCCTTCTCCCAGTTCGGATTCCCCAAGGAGGGCGGGCGCGGCCAGGTTTGATACATCGAACAGCTGGAGCTTGTTGCCGGTAACGCGCCCGGTGGCATCGGCCGAGCGGCCCACGGTGAGCAGGCGGGTGTTATCCCGGCCAATGAGGTGGATGTAGGTGGCGAAACCGTTCACATGGAGTTCACCCACCTTCCTCGGATTCAGGGGATCACTCAGGTCAAAGGTAAAGAGCGGGTCGGTCTGGCGGAATGTCACCATGTAGCCACGGTTCCGGTCGAAGCGCATGGAGTAGATCTTTTCCCCCTGTGCCAATCCTTCAATCCGCCCCTTTTCCAAGAGAGCCCCATCCTGTTCGGCCAGGATCGCGAGACGATTGCTGATTCCTTCACCCCACCACCCTCCTCGGGTGGTGCCGATCCGAAGATTACCGTTGTATTCCCCCATGCTGAACTGGTTGTTGAGCCAGCCGGTCACGATGCCGCTCCCTTTATAGAGCGGCATGCCGATCCCGTTGGCAAGGGCGAACTTGTGCAGGGCGGTCCATGGTTCGGGGTTGACGGAGACCTGCGGTACCCCCTGGACCGGCTCGACCCAGGCCCAGTCGTTCCCGGAAGCCAGGTA
>JBAYTT010000267.1:0-4284 GCA_041675485.1 Pelobacteraceae bacterium
ACGGCTGTGTAGCCAATGTTACCGCCAGTCGTATCAGCCTGAAGAGCGAGCGCAAGATGCGTATCTTCCAGCGCAACGCATACATAACCCTCGACTTCCAGAACCGGAAGATACTGGTTGCCCAGAAGGGAAGCGGTGAACTGTTCCCGGGCATTCCCAACGTAAAAGTTGACGAACGGGAGCTCGGCGAAGCCGATGCCCTGCGGAGCGAAATCGAATCATTCCTGACTGCGATTCGTGAGGGGAAGGAACCGGAAGTGAGCGGCCGTGACGGTCGGATGGCGCTGGAAACGGCGCTCAAAATCAATCTCAGCCTTGACAGGAGACCTTCATGATTCCGATGGTTGATCTGAAAACCCAATATCACACCCTGAAGCCGGAAATTGATCGGGCGGTTCTCGATGCAATCGAGAGCACCCAATTCATCCTCGGGCCGAACGTAACCTCCTTTGAGCAGGAAACAGCCGCATATCTGGGCGCCAAGCACGCCATTTCCTGTGCCTCGGGCACTGATGCGCTGCAGCTCGCCATCCTGGCAGCCGGCATCAAGCCTGGTGACGAAGTAATTACCACCCCCTTTACCTTTATCGCCACCGCCGAAGCGATCTGTTACGCAGGAGCAACCCCGATTTTTGTCGATATCGATCCACAGACCTTCAATATAGACCCCGCATTGATTGAAGCGGCCATTACCCCCCGCACCAAAGCGCTTATTCCGGTGCACCTCTTCGGGCAACCGGCCGACATGGCACCGATCAAAGCAATCTGCGACAAACACACGTTGCTGCTGATCGAAGATTGCGCGCAATCATTCGGTGCGGCAACCAACGGCGCAATGACCGGAACACTTGGCTCCCTGGGATGCTTCAGCTTCTTCCCGAGCAAAAACCTCGGCTGCTACGGTGACGGCGGACTGATTACCTGCGCAACCGATGAACTGGCGGAGCAGATCAAGGTGCTGCGCAACCATGGCAGCCGTGTGCGCTACCACCATAGTGTAATCGGTTACAACAGCAGGCTGGACGACATCCAGGCAGCTATCCTGAGGGTAAAACTCAAGCGCATCGACCAGTTCAACACCGGACGCCGACGCGTGGCCCACCTGTATTCCGAATTGCTCGGCGACATCGTTACCGTGCCGCATGAAGATGGCACAGGTATTCACGTGTATCACCAGTATACCGTGCTGACGGACCGACGCGACGACATCATGGCAAAACTGTCGGAAAAGCAGATTTCATCCGCAGTCTACTACCCTATTCCGCTCCACAGGCAGGATGTCTTTGCCGCAGCATACGCCGGTGTGGCACTTCCGGTAGCAGAAAACGTGGCAAGCCGCTGCATGTCACTGCCGGTTTACCCCGAGATGCCTGAAGAATCGGTACGCTTGGTAGCGCAGACCATTCGAGAGGCGCTGGTTGGATAATACTGAAAACCTCGTAACGAGCGGGCGCCGTATCATGATCGTGGCCGGAGAAGCATCCGGTGACATCTACGGCGCCGACCTCGTTATTGAAGCCCTGAAACTCGATCCCGATCTGCACTTCTTCGGCATTGGCGGTGCCCGCATGCGTGAAGCGGGCTTTAATGCGCTCGTTGACTCAAGCGAAATGGCAGTCGTCGGCTTAGTCGAAGTAATCAAGCACTTTGACGTGATTTCATCCGCCTTCCAAAAACTGAAGCAGATCATTCTGAACGACGCTCCGGACCTGCTGATCCTGATCGACTATCCCGGCTTTAATCTGCGACTGGCCAAGGTTGCCAAAAAGGCCGGTGTAAAAGTACTCTACTACATCAGCCCGCAGATCTGGGCCTGGCGGCAGGGCCGCGTCAAAAAAATCGCCCGCCTCGTCGATCATATGGCCGTGATACTCCCCTTCGAAGCACCCTTCTACCAGAAAGCCGGCGTTCCGGTCACCTTCGTCGGACACCCCATGCTTGACCTGGTAAACGTCGCCATGGACCGTTCTGCTGCTGCGGCCAGCTTCAGTCTTGACCCGTCACGCAAAATTGTCGGCCTCTTTCCCGGCAGCCGCCACAACGAGATCGAACGACTCCTGCCGGTCATAATTGCCGCCGCCGTCAGGCTCAAAGAGCGCTTTCCGGACATTCAGTTTATCCTGCCGCTCGCATCCACGCTCAAGAGCAAAGACATCGTCCCTCTTCTGAATGCTGCCAACCTTGACGTTACCATCACCCGCGAGCGGATCCATGACATGGTCCGGGCATGCGATGCGGTTATTTCCGTATCGGGAACGGTTACCCTCGAAATCGCCCTGGTCGGGACGCCTATGGTGATCATCTATAAACTTTCCCCGCTTACCTACCAGCTTGCCAAACGGCTGGTGAAGATAGACAACATCGGCCTCTGTAATATTGTCGCAGGCGAAACCGTGGTCCGTGAACTGATCCAGGAGCAGGCGAACCCCGTAACGATTGCTGCCGAGATTGAAAGAGTACTCACCGACCAGACCTATCACGCCACAATTACCCGCAAGCTTGGCGAAGTGCGCGCAAAACTGGGGCAGGGTGGCGCATCGGTGCTTGTCGCACGCCTCGCCCTCGGGTTATGCGGCACCAGACACGATCTATCGGCGCACCTTTCCGGTTGCCAGCAATGAAGAAAATTATCTGGCTGATCCAGGCAGCCGCATTCTATCTCTTTACCCTGTTCGTTGCCGCCCTCCCCCGCTCTCGATCAATCAGCATCGGCAAAAACATCGGAGTATTTCTTTTCAATATTCTCCACGCACGCAGAGCAATTGCGATCGACAATATCAGCCAGGCCCTCCCCTTCATGAAGCGCCACCCTTCCTGGACAGGAGACTTTGAAACTGCCGCAGAGATCGCGCTGGCGACATTCATAAACCTGGGAATATCCATTGTAGAGGTGTGCCGGTTGTATCACGGCAAGGGCGACGAATTGATCGATTCGATTGAGATCCGTGGCCGCGAGAATCTTCAACCGGCCAGAGACAAGCAGAAAGGACTCATTTTTATCGGCGGGCATTGCGGCAACTGGGAACTGATGTCGCTATCCTTCAAGAAACTGTTCGATGACAATGTCTGGGCGATTGTCCGCCACCAGAACAATCCATACCTGAATGCAGTGGTCGAAAAAATGCGCATGAGTTACGGCAATAAAGTGATTTATAACAAAGCCGCCCTGAGACCGATCCTCGGCGTTATTAAAAACAATGGCGCCATCGGCATGCTGGCTGATCAGGCGGTATTCTCCGACAACGGTTCCCGGATCGACTTTCTCGGCAGAAAAGCCTGGGCAAACAAGGCACCGGCAATTATTGCCCACAAAACGGGAGTACCGCTCATTCCGGTATTCATCCATCGCGACGGCGATCGGCACGTCCTGACGATCCATCCTGAGCACACCTTAACTGGCGACCGTTCTGAGAAAGGCATCTGCCAGGACATTCAGGCGTTGTCGCGGTATCTTGAAGAGTTCGTCTGCGCCCATCCGGCAGACTGGTACTGGGTGCATCGCCGCTGGAAACGGGCAGGAGAGCCGGTATGACGACAAAAACGCGAGATTTCATCCTCCCAGTCACAATCCTGCTTCTGGCTACTGTCGTGATAGCTGCCACCGGTGCCGATCTGCAGTTGTCGGAATTGTTCTGCATCGGAGGAAAGTGGCCGGTAGGAGATCAGGAACCATGGCATTTTCTGTATCGGATCGATCGGGTGCCGGCAATTGCTTTGGGCATAAGCGGATTGGCAGCGGCGTTAATCGGCTCCATTTACAAGCAGCGCCGCCACTGGGTACGTCCGGGGCTGTTTCTCGTTATTCTCCTGGCACTCGGACCGGGATTGATTGTAAATACTGTTTTCAAGGACTATTGGGGACGCCCGCGACCACGTGAAGTCTCCCAGTTTGGCGGCAACAAAGTTTTTCTGCACCCCTGGCAGAAGGGCATTGCCCATAAAGGCCGTTCGTTTCCTTCAGGTCACTCTTCCGCGGCATTCTATCTGGCTGCGCCATTCTTCGTATTCCGGCGCCGGAAACCCCGGATGGCAGCGTGGTGGATGACGGGAGGCCTGCTCTTCGGCATTCTGATGAGCGTTGCCCGTATCACGCAAGGGGGGCACTTTCTGAGCGATACCGTGTGGGCATGGGGGATGGTTCACCTTCTGGCTGTTGCTTTGTACTATCTGCTGAAACTTGACCGGGACAAAGCACCTTCGGCAGCATCATAGCGTGAACCATGTTCTTTTTTGCCTATAACATACTCTCCATTTTCCTGCTTGTTCCGGTTTTTCTGTTCAACA
>JBAYTT010000268.1:0-4269 GCA_041675485.1 Pelobacteraceae bacterium
GGCGTTGGAAAGCAGGTTGTTGAGGATCTGCAGGGTCCTTTGACTATCGCCGGTGAAGGTTTCGGGAGTAGACTCATCCAGCGCAACGGTAAAGCCGATCTTCTTGTCTCCGGTAATCGGATTGAATACATTTTCAAGCTGTGTGCATATCTCCGGAAGCGACAGGGCTTCATAATGGAATTCCATATGTCCCGATTCAATTTTGGAGAGATCGAGGATGTCGTTAATGAGGTTGAGCAGATCCCGGCCGGCACCATTGATGGTGGCGGCAAACTCGACTTGTTTGACGGACAGGTTTCCTTCACGATTGTCTCTCAGCAGGCTGGAGAGAATCATCAGGCTGTTGAGTGGGGTGCGCAGTTCGTGTGACATGTTGGCCATGAATTCTGATTTGTAGGTGCTGACCTGTTCCAGTTCATCGGCCTTGCGCTGCAATTTGCGGCTTGCTTCCTCCACCTCGCGGTTTTTGGCGCGAATCTGTTCACGCTGTTGCTCAAGCATTTGGGCCCGTTCTTCCAGTTCCTCATTGCTTTGTTGCAACTCTTCCTGTTGGACCCGCAGCTCTTCTGTCTGGGATTGCGTCTGTTCCAGAAGCTCGTTTACCTGCTGCCGGGATCTGTTGACACTGAGTGCGATTGCAAGCGCTTCTACAATTTGCTTCAAAAACTCCAGATCATTCTCCTTAAATGCGCTAAACGAGCCGATTTCCAGAAGACCTGCCAGGGCTTCATTATGCAGAAGGGGAACAACAACTATATGTGCCGGTTCTGATTCTCCCAGCCCGGAACTGATCCGGAGATAGTCGGCTGGAGCCTTGTTCAGGGTAATTACCTGTTTCTCCAGAGCAGCCTGGCCGGCCAGTCCTTCACCGAGAGCGATTCGTTCGACGCAGCGTTTTGATTGTGTCAAGGCATAGCTGGCGGCAATATGAAGAGCGTTATCGCTCTCATCAAAAATATAGAATACTCCAACACCGGCACGGAGGTATTCGGTCAGAAACGTGAGCGCCTGGTTTGTCAATTCAGATGTGGATTTGTCGCCTCGAAGAATGGTGCTGAGCTCGTACTGGCCGTTTTTGAACCAGTTATGCAGTGCCTGCTGCTCCTGATTGTGGCGCAGGGAGTCGGTCATCCCGGCAAAGGCCAAATCCAGGGAATATTGTATCTCACTCATTGCGACGATCGCCCTTAGGAGCATTCCCGCCTCATCCATGCTGCTTTGGTCAGCATCCAACGTTAACGGATCGGCAATGAGTACTTCCAGATCATAATTACCTTCTGAAATGGCCTCCAGCAGGCGTGCCTTTTCCTTGCTCCCCTCATGCTGCGAACGAACCGCTCCCAACACGACACCCAGAGGAACAGTGATGCTGCGGGTTATAAGGATAGTCATGATTGCCGCCAGCAGCGAGACGCCAAATGCGAGGCCAAGCATAACCACGCCGGATGATGTGGCGGTTTCACTGTTTTGCTCCGAAATCACTTCGGCGTTTGCCACCAGGTAGGTCTGCAGATTTTCAATCGCATCGATTTCGGCATGTTCCGCTGCGTAGACTGCATCCGACTTGATATACGCAATTACTTCCTTATCATTATCAATATTTGAAAATTCCAGGATCCTCTTTATATGAGGAGTGTAGTTACTTCGAGCATGCTCCAACTGTGCAAACAGCTTCTCAGCTTGGACATCGGGGAGCGATGTCTCAAGCTTGCCGACGCTGGCATCGATCTCCTCGCGGAATTTTGTGATCCGTATCTGATAATAATCGTGCCTGTTTTTGTCCTTGGCGAGTATAAAATCCCGGATATTGGATCTGAGACGCTGGAAGTCGGCAGCAATATCGCCAATATACTCTACCGGTTTGACCCCTTTTTTAAAAAGGACGGTATCGGCCAGTTCGAGTTTATGAATTTGAAAAAAACCGAATATCCCGATAGCCAGCGCCATAAAAACAACGGTGGCAAAGCCGAAGATCAATTTATCCCTGATTTTTAGATTGGCATAGAAGCTCATCGTTGTAATCCTCATCCAGACTGAAAGTTGCAACCGTGATCTCAAAATTATATCAGCTTACTGCCGTATCCGGATACTTCAGGGCCATCAAATCAGTGTGACAGGGTCAAGAGGGGTAATTCCTCACTATCTATGCAGAAGTGCGGGAAACAGCAAGGTGGAAGATGAGTACGGAAATAAAAAAGAACCGGCTGCTTCAGAAAATAGCAGCCGGCGGGTAATCGTTTATTCAGGTAAAGAGGTCGGCGTCCTTCAATGATCGCCCTTCACGGTCTTTGTTTGAAACATTCGGTTCTCGTTCCATCGGCCACTGTATCGCCAGTTCCGGATCGTTCCAGATGATGCAGCGTTCATGCTCGGGTGCATAGTAGTCTGTCGCAAGATAAAGAAACTCGGCAACATCGGAGGTCACGCAAAATCCGTGGGCAAAGCCGGGCGGCACCCACATCTGGCGCTTGTTGTCGGCCGAGAGCAGAGCGCCAAACCACTGTCCGAAGCTTGGTGAGCTACGACGTATATCCACGACAACATCGAATACTTCACCGACGACAACCCTCACAAGTTTACCTTGCGGCTGCATAATTTGATAATGCAGCCCCCTCAGGACACCTCCGGTTGAACGGGAGTGATTATGCTGAACAAAATGGAGATCAATTCCGGTCAGATCGCACCAACGGCGTTCGTTAAAGCTTTCAAAAAAGAAGCCACGATCGTCGCCGAACACCTTCGGCTCAAGAATCAGGACATCTGGAATGGTTGTAGAAACAATCTTCATCAGGGAGGAACTCCAAAAAATAAAATAACCAGGTTACGCCTGTTGTCGTAACACGTAGGCGCTGCTGCGTCCTTCGGCAAATGTCAGGTGGTGAATCATGGCATCGCGCGCTGCTTGCGGATTTTTTGCCTTGATTGCCTGAACAATCGCATTGTGATGCTCATACAGAAGCTGATGATCTTCATGGGTCAGGTAGACCGCACGCCAGACGGTCTGCTGAAATTCCTTCATGGCATCAAACAGGCTCTGCATCAGGTGCAGCCATACAATGTTATGGGTGGCCCGGGCAATTACTATATGCAGGTTGGCGTCAAGATCCTCAGAAGGCTGCTTCAGTTCAAGATTATGTTTCATGCCGGCAATAATCTCTTCCATGCGACGGATATCATCGGGGAGAGCCCTCTCGGCAGCGTACCAGGAGGTCCATGATTCCATGCCCTTGCGGACTTCGATGACATCAAGAGCGCGATCCTGCTGGACGCGAATCAGTTCACTCAAAGGGTTGGTGGAGGATGTTTCCACCAGTGACTTGACGACTGTCCCGCCACCTTGATAGGACATGACCAGACCCGACGAAGCAAGAACGTTCAACGCTTCACGCACCGAGGGGCGCGATACGCCGAACATCTCGGCCAGCTCGCGTTCAGGGGGGAGTTTGTCTCCCGGAGCAAACTCTCCGGCCAGGATTGAGGCGCGAATTTGCTCGGCTATCTGGGCGGATACTTTTTTAGGCTTTATCGGTTGAAAATTCATGTTTTGTTCCTATCAAGAAGGGGTGTCGTAACGGCACCCCTTCTTTTATAGTATTTTTCGCTGTTCTGCAACCGGATCAGCACTGTTTATCGGATCAAATCTGTTCAGAAAAGTTCATCAAGGAGATCGAAATCGATATGCGTTTCTGCCAGATTGCGTATCAAGCCCAATTTTTCGGTATCATAGGCGGTGATTTTCGACACATCCTCGGTGATGATGCGGTACAACTCGGCGGTTGTAAGATTCTCGGTCCTCATGTAGGGAATATTGCTCCGATCGAGGATCATCTGGGTGATAGTGCTGACCGGGGCAATTCCTGGTATGATCAGTCCGGCAATCCGGGAACGGTACGCAGGTATCTTGTAGAGATTCGCCAGCGTTACCAGCAATTCATCACGGCTGCTGGTAACGATGACCAGGGAAGGGTCATGGATAAGTTCCGTGACCCGTTGGGTTGATGCAGCGCCGATCTGGACATGGTGTATGATTCGTCCGACATCGCGCCGGTTGCCATGAAGAGGAAGGCCGAGCAGTTTGGATACCCGCCTGAGTGTGGGATTTGCCAGAACCGGATGATAGTCAACTCCACCGATAACCGTCATCTGATCGTCAGCAAGAGCACGAGTGAGATAATCCAGAGTGCGGTCACGTTTCTCCGGGATAAGTTTATTGGCAAGAACGGCTCTCACTTCGACCCCTTCTTTTTCAAACAGAGCCAACCCCATACA
>JBAYTT010000269.1:0-4222 GCA_041675485.1 Pelobacteraceae bacterium
CATTCAAGGCGATCAGATCAATCTCGGAACCGATCATTTCTATATCGGTAACAAAGGTGGCTATCTCCCCGATTGTCTGGGCGACCTTTTTCATGGTGTCGCACATATCCAGGTCTGCTGAGGCACATGACGCCAGCGCGCCGGTAATGGCAGTCATACCCTCACTCATGACATCCACAAACGAGGTGCCGGAAGAATCTGCCACCCCTGCGACACTGCGGGTTTCATGCGCCATCATGGATTGCTTGTTGGCAACGTCACGCAGGTTGTCCACTATTGCACAGACTGCTGTGTACAGTTCCGCTGATGCAAAGCGGAGTTGGGCCTCCTGCAGTTCGCAGACATCACCGGATTCAACGATCAATACTTGACGACGTTCCTCATCAACCATTGCACTTTCGGAACCGGCCAGATCACCTGACAGCCGTTCCAGAGCCTCGACAATATGTTCAACCTGCTGGCGGGTCATGTCATGCATCTGCATCGACGAAACAACCTCACTGATATTGTCTGAAACCTCGGACGATATGGTTGAAACCGTGGCGCCAAATTGCGTACATCGTTCATTGACCGACACCAGTTCCTGCAGACTTGAAACAGCGCTTGAAAGGGATGAAGCTACTTCAGCATCCTGCGCGGACTCGGAGGAGCGAACGGTGGTAAGATTGGAGTCGATCAGTGTGGCCAACAGCCGGCGATGAGCCAAAATGGCCGCTGACTTGTCGTTGACCTGATGGGAAAGCTTCTCTACGTCCATGGCCAGATTGACAAAGCCGGCCCCCATTTCTCCCAGGCGTGCACTTTCAATCTTGGTGGAAATGCTCAACATGCGGAGAGCCTTGTTCATCTTCTGAAAACCATCAAGCGGTTCCGACAGTTTCTCCAGCAGACCCTGAACCTGTTCCAGGGTGCTGCAGCTGTCGTTGCTACGAGTACGGGCCTCTGCCAGGTAGGCCTCCATATCGGCCATCATCTGTTGCAGACGACCGGTAAGAGACTGGACTGCATCGCCGGAAACAACGTCCACCAGCTGGTTTGACAATCGGGAGATGTCAGTCGAACGTTGATAAAATGATTGCATCTCGGAACCGATCTGCAAAAATTCATCTTCGGTTGTACCAGCCATCCGACGCAATGTTTCAATTGCGGGAGAGAGGACATCCCGCCAGAGAGCAATGGTCTCTGCACCGGTCTGAGGGGTTGTGGGTGAAACTGTTCGGGTTTCCAGAAATATCATATGAGTTCCCTCACTGAACTAGCTTGAGCGCCCGCAGTTCCTTGATCAGCTTGTGCCTGCTCAGCGGCTTGACAATGAAGGCGTCTGCCTCACATTCGTTAAAAGACCTGATAATCGTATGCGGATCGTCAAGGGCGGTAATCATGACGACCTTTACCGTCAACCCGGAGGGGATATCCATCTTTCGCTCAAGGGAGCGAATATTCAGCAGAGCCTCCAGTCCATCAACAACCGGCATCATGATGTCCATGAAGATTACGTCATAGGGGCGCTTCGACTCGTGAGCCAACTGAAATGAGTCAATCGCTTCCTGACCGTTTACAGCGATATCACAATCAAACTGAGGTGATAGCAGTTCCTTGAGGATTCGGCGGGACAGCAGGTGGTCTTCAGCTATCAGGCATTTCACAATGTATCTCCTTCTGTCACGGAATATTTAATTGGAAAGTCAGATTAAACCGGCTGCCACCATCGGAAACATGTTCGGCCCACAAACGGCCATTCAACAGCAGCGCGTTTTGACGGGCAATGGCGAGCCCCAGTCCCACTCCCTCAAAACGGCGGGTGAGAGAGGCATCCCCCTGCACAAATGGTTCGAAAATCCGTTCCAGCATGCCATCCGGGATGCCGATGCCGCTGTCAGTGACCGTGCAAAGAAGCAATTCTCCCTCTGTTTCTGAACTGGTTCGTGAAACGGCAAGTGTCACAGCTCCATGTTCGGTAAACTTGAGAGCATTGCCAAGAAGGATTTCAAACAGGCGGCTCAATTTTTCCCGGTCAATCCAGATCTGCCGCGGTACGTCATCGGCAATTTTGAGGGCAAGTGCAACTCCTTTTCGCAAAAAGAGGGGTTGCTGTTCCACAATGATTGTGCGCAGGAGAGTTTGCAGGTCTATCAGATCATGGTGAAGCGTTCCGACACCTTGAGCGACCAGACTATTAAAAGACAGCAACTGATTGATCAGCGCCACCATATTGTCTGCTGACTGTCGTGCCATGGCCAGATATTCAGCGGCAGCACCGGACAAATTTTCCCCTGACAACAGATCAAGTGAACCGATGACACCATTCATCGGTGTGCGCATCTCGTGGGAAACGGTCGACATGAAGGCGCTCTTGTCGGTAGCGGCATTTAAAAGCGCAGAGCGGGCAAAATCAAGTTCCACCATCGCTTTACGCAGATCGGCAGTACGAATGGCAACCATCTGTTCCAACTCGGCACGATAATTTTTTTCAATCCTCTTCAGGTTGGAGTAGTTGATCGCACGCTCAACTATTTTGCGCAACAATTCAAAATCCAATGGTTTATGTATAAAATCAAATGCGCCGTTTTTTATTGCTTCTACCGCCATCTGTAATTGGGCATGCCCCGTCATCAGAACAACCGGAATTTCGGGCCAGGATTCATGTACACGGGCGAGAAATTCGAGCCCGTCTTCACCCGGCATCATCACATCGCTGACAATAACGTCGATTGCCTCCTGCTGCAGCATCCGGCACGCCTCGGCAACATCTTTTGCACACGTTATTCGTGCGCCGATTACTTTAAGACAGAGCGCGACCACCTGACGGATTTCAGCCTCGTCGTCCACCACAAGAATATGGGACTGCGGTTGCTCTGAGCGTTGTGAGACTTTTGTTGGTTGAGTCTCTGTGGCCATGTCGGAACCCGGTACGGTCAAAATCGTTTAAAATCTTTCTTCGTGGAAATCACAAAATCGCGCTGCGCAGCTTCTTGCTGGTGACAGCCGAAACAGGTTGTGACCGGATCAATGCCGCTCGGTTTGCCGTCAGCGCCAAAACCGGCAAAAAGCCATCCGCCGGTTGCTGAGTGGCGTTTGTCCTTCTGCATCAGTACGATCATATTTTTGGGACCGTCTACAGCCGGATTGCCCTTAATATTAAAAAACTCAACAACGATGCGACTCCCTTCGGCAAATTTGTTATCGGCCAGATAACCGTTCTGCGCCTTTTTGTCGGCATAGATGTAGTGGATGCCATAGAATAGTGAATTCTTGTCGGTGACGATCTTGCGCTCACTTTTCTTCCATGCGGTATATCCCTTGGGCAACAGGGGAGAAGAGGCCCCGGAAGCAATAACTGCGACACAAAGGAACAAAGCGGAAAACAAAACAACTGTTGGTTTCATGATATAAGCGCCTCCGGGGGGATTACTGGTGAAAACTATATCATCAATATTATTTTTGTCACGCAATGAAGTTATGTCAACGCCGATATTTTCCGGGTAATCTTTGAAATTGCACATGGGATTGGGGTAAGGTTACGTTGTTTATTAACAGGATGAATGGTTTCGGCAGGATATCAAAACAAATATTAATAATAACGGGCAATGATTTGATTACGTATCAAACGTGCATCTGTTTATTAATGTTTCACATCCGTCGTGAAGACATTTTCTGCTCCCGGATATACGCCAGCTCTATATCGCGGGCTTTGACATCCAGGCTGGTCATAGAGAGAAAGCGGAGCCCCCCTTCGATGCTGTTTTCGATAATGCTGAGCGGGCCGTCCTTCTGCTCCTTTATCAATTCAGTCACACTGCCGAGCGACAATTGCACGTTTTCATACAGTACCGCCTTCGTGTTTATCTTGGCATTGGCTGACTCAACCACTTTGCCCCGGATGTCCATGATGCTGTCTGTCAATGAAGCGGTCGTTTTCCGCAACTCTGCTATTTCGGTCAGAGATTGGGACTGCTTTATTTTATTCTGAGCATCATTCAACGCTGCAAACAACTTTTCCAGCAATTCGACATCATGATAATCGACTCCAGCACTCAACGCGGTATGAACAGATGCCGCAGAACCGATCTTCCTGGCTTCAATACCTCCCAGCGCTATGTATGAGCCACCGGAGATTGCTCCCTTGTCAACAACGATCTTTCCGAGCGTCCTGATGGAACTGTTATGGATTTCAACGTCCACAATTACATCTCCGGCGCACTCCACCACCGCGTCGTGAATA
>JBAYTT010000270.1:0-4160 GCA_041675485.1 Pelobacteraceae bacterium
CATGCACTATCTTCCCCGTATCTGCAACCACTGCCTGAACCCGGCCTGCGTTGCTTCCTGCCCGTCTCGGGCTATCTATAAACGGGGCGAAGACGGCGTTGTCCTGGTGGATCAGGAGGTCTGCAAGGGGTGGCGTTTCTGCACCAGCGCCTGTCCGTACAAGAAGGTCTATTTCAACTGGCAGAGCGGCAAGGCGGAGAAGTGTATCTTCTGCTTCCCGCGCACCGAGACCGGCCAGTGCAACGCCTGCGCCCATAGTTGCGTCGGCCGGATCCGCCACGTCGGCGTATTGCTCTACGATGCCGACCGGGTGGAAGAAGCGCTGCTCAAGCCTGACGACCAACTGGTGGCTGCTCACCGTGACGTCATCATGGATCCACACGATCCGGAAGTCAGGGAGGCTGCCCGCAAGAACGGGGTCTCGGATCAGTGGCTGGAGGCGGCCGAGAAGTCGCCGGTATACGCCCTGGTAAAGGAGTTTGCCGTGGCACTACCGTTACATCCTGAATTTCGCACCATGCCGATGGCCTACTACATCCCCTCGCTCTCCCCGGTAATTTCAAGCGGTGGCGATCTCCATGAACTGGCCGACCATGGCACATTCCCGCTTCTCGAAAAGATGCGGGCACCGATCAGTTTCCTGGCAAGCCTCCTCTCCGGCGGTAACCAGGAAATCATTGCCGATATTTTGCGGAAACAGATCGCCCTACGCCTCTTTAAACGTGCTGGTAACCTTGGGCAGCCGATCGAAGAGTCAATCCTTAAAAATGCGGGATTGGATGAAGCGGGAGCAAATCGCCTCTATCGCCTCTTCACCATCGCCTCCTACCGTGAGCGGAACGTGATTCCGACCCAACAGCGTGAAGAGCAGGACTCATACCAGCGCAAAGGCGCCAGCGGTTTCGGTATCCTGAAGAAGACCAGGGGGGCGAAATGACCATTGCCACCAGCTACGAAGCCCTTGCCCGGATGCTCGACTATCCGGAGGAAAAGCAGCAACTGCAGGACGATTATAATCTAGTCAGCACCTTTTTGAACAAGCGGCGACCAGGTGCCCCAATATCAGAATTTGCCGAATTTGTCGATGCCTCCTCCCTGGCAGCGCTACAGGAAGAGTACGTCGCCACCTTCGACTTCAATCCGGCCACAGCGCCCTATCTGGGACACCACCTCTTCGGCGATAACCAGAAGAAGGGCGGCTACATGATCATGCTGAAACAGGAGTTCGAACGCTGCGGATACACACCCATCGGGACCGAACTTCCCGATCACCTTTCGGTGTTGCTCGGTTTTCTGGCCCATCTGGCACGACAGGAGGGGCAAGGGACACGACAGCCCTTCATCGCCGAATGTGTGTTACCCGGAGTTGAAAGGCTAAGTACCGCCTTCGACGCCCGGCAGGATTCGCACTGGAAAGTACTGGTTGAAGCTGCCCGACTGCTCTGCGCTGAAGATTGTAAGGAGGTGCCATCATGTTAAACAGCTTTATCTTTATCGTTCTGCCCTACGCCGCTTTGGCGCTGGTTATTTTTGTAACGCCCTATCGTTTCTTCAGCAACCGCCTGACCTGGTCGGCCTACTCCACGCAATTTTTGGAGAGCAAGACACTCTTCTGGGGAATCAATCCGTGGCACTACGGCATTATCCCGGTGTTGGCTGCCCATTTTCTGGGTGTTATTGCCCCCGGTCCAATTAAGGTTTTTCTCGGGAACCAGACCAACCTGGTCGTTATCGAAAGCATCGGGCTCGCGCTGGGTCTCTTCGCGGTTTTCGGCTGTCTGCTGCTCCTGCTACGCCGCGTCAACACGCCGCTCTTGAAACGGGTGACATTTGCCTCGGACTGGGTATTACTCTACCTTCTGCTTGCTCAGGCACTGACCGGGGTCTATATCGCAACCTTCATGCGCTGGGGTTCCCAGTGGTACCTGCATACAGCGGTTCCTTATCTCTGGTCGCTGGCTTCCTTCAATCCGCAAATTGAGTACATGACCGATTTTCCTTTGGTCTTCAAGCTGCATGCAGCCTGTGCCTTCCTGATTGTAGCGCTGCTGCCTTTTACCAAGCTGGTGCACCTGCTCTATGTCCCATTTGACTTCCTGAAAGACCCGCCGATCCTTTATCGCTGGCGGACGAAATAGCACGGCACAGGGAATGCTTAACAGGCTGACCAACAACAGCGCTGACATCGAGGGGTGGTGGCAGCATCCGGGGAATCTGCAAGGCAGCGGTATACAAGCTCATTCCTGCTCTAATACCATTGAACATCAAGGAGACAAGCATGGCATCTCGCGTATTGACAGAGTGGAACCCGGAGGATAAGGCATTCTGGGAAAAGGAAGGAAAGGCTATCGCCAACCGCAATCTCTGGATATCGATCCCGGCGCTGTTTCTCTCCTTTGCGGTCTGGATGGTCTGGAGCGTTGTCGTGGTCAACCTTCCCAACATCGGCTTCAAATTCGATCCCAACAAGCTGTTCTGGCTGGCTGCGCTTCCTGGTCTGACAGGTGCCACTTTGCGGATATTCTACTCATTCATGGTACCGATCTTTGGTGGCCGGAAATGGACCACCATCAGCACGGCAACGCTATTGATCCCGGCCCTCGGCATCGGGTTTGCCGTCCGCGACCCGCACACCAGCTATACCATCATGCTGATCCTGGCGCTATTGTGCGGTTTCGGGGGGGGGAACTTCGCGTCGAGCATGGCCAACATAAGTTTTTTCTTCCCCAAGGCGCAGAAAGGAACCGCTCTGGGGCTGAATGCCGGACTGGGGAACCTGGGGGTCAGCGCCATGCAGTTCCTCGTGCCGCTGGTGATAACCACCGGTATGTTCAGCGCACTGTGCGGTGACTCGCAAATATGCGCTATCAAGGGTCAAACGACATCAATCTGGATGCAAAACGCCGGCTTTGTCTGGGTTCCACTGATCCTTGCATCCACCATTGCGGCATGGTTCGGCATGAACGACATTGCCAGTGCCAAGGCCTCTTTCAAGGAGCAATCGATCATCTTCAGGCGCAGGCATAATTGGATCATGTGCTGGCTCTACCTGGGTACTTTCGGTTCATTCATCGGCTACTCCGCCGGCCTGCCACTCCTGATCAAGTCTCAATTTCCGGCTGAAAACCCCACGCAGTACGCTTTTCTCGGTCCCCTTGTCGGTGCACTGGCCAGGCCGCTGGGAGGCTGGGTGGCAGACAAACTGGGCGGTGCGAGGGTAACATTCTGGAACTTTATGGTCATGGCTGCAGCGGTCTTTGGCGTACTCTTCTTTCTACCTTACGGGGGTGTGGGCGGCAATTTTTGGGGTTTCCTCGCTATGTTTATACTTTTGTTCTTCACAACCGGTATTGGTAACGGTTCCACCTTCCGTATGATCCCTGTTATCTTTCTCACCGAGCGGCAACGTGATGCGCAGGGCAAGGGTGCGGTTGCTCAGAATCAGGCTGTCAAGGATGCCGGCAAGGAAGCTGCGGCAGTGCTTGGGTTTACCTCCGCTTTTGCAGCATACGGAGCCTTCTTCATCCCCAAGGGTTTCGGTTCGTCAATTGCCGCGACCGGAGGACCACAAGCCGCTCTGTACGGATTTGTCTTCTTTTACGTAACCTGCATCATCATGACCTGGTGGTATTATTCACGCAAAAATGCCGAGATGCCCTGTTAATACTGTTAGTTGCATCAACGTAACAAGTTTTTTTGACTACGATCAAGCACAGACTGTAAACGTGGTATAATGGATCGTTATTCAGTTTTAAAATCTATCAGTTTAATAGCCTAAGGGAGTGACGAGCCGAATGCGAATGATTATTTCACAACACTTCATTGGATTATTTCTGTTGTCGTCATTCGTGTTTTTTACTCCGCAACTGTCAGGCGCTACCGAGGAGTATGCCAAGCAGACCGGACAGGCTTGCGCTGTCTGTCACCTTGATCCTGGAGGTGGAGGTGAACTGACAACGGCCGGCAAGTCATTTGCCGAATCTCTCCAAACAAAGACAAAATCCCCTGAAAAAGGAACTTTGGTTAAATGGATCCGGCTGGCAATCGGATATATTCACTTCCTGACCGCCATATTCTGGTTCGGCACGATCCTTTATGTCCACCTTATTCTCAAGCCAGCCTATGCGGCCAGCGGGCTTCCACGCGGTGAGGTAAGAGTC
>JBAYTT010000271.1:0-4113 GCA_041675485.1 Pelobacteraceae bacterium
GCAGTAATGTTTGTGTGTTTTTGTGTAGAATCTCATGTGTAAGGCCTCCTTTGGAAAATGGGTTTCGCCAAAGTCCAGCATACGACAAATCGTATGCCCAAGGGGGGCCTTACATAGTATCCATTCGGCGGCAGACGGCCTAAAACCGCCGCTGTTCTGCCAAACCGTTGGTCGCAAAGAAAAGAATGACCCAAATCATGTAGCCCTGCCACCTGGAACCTACACTGTTTTCGTCAAAGAGGGTTCAGCCTTTTACGCCACCAGGGGTGATACGCTCGGACGGGTAAACACGGTGGATGTTCTGCCGGGGACTGTGACAAAGCTGCAACTGGATATTACCTATAAAGCCACGTAGTAACCAAGCAACCGTTCGGTTGCGTATCAGCTCCCCTCTGCTGCTTGCCATTGATAAAACCCGTGATATATTCACCAGATAATCAACCGGTTTCGTTTACTGTCGTTACAGTGAGGGAGAAAGCCCCCGATGGAGAACATGCCACCCAAAGCCCTGGTAGTCGACGATGAAAAATACGTCTGCTTTATAATCTGCGACATGCTGGTTATGAGCGGCTACCTGGCTGACAGCGCCAATAGTGGAATTGAGGCACTAGAATATCTCAACAGCCACACGCCGGATATCATTTTTACCGATCTGAATATGCCGCAAATGGGCGGCCTCGAACTGATTGCCAAGATAAAGGATTTGCTGCCCGAGACACCGATTGTCGTGATATCGGGAACAGCCGACATGCAAAGCGCGATTGAAGCCATCCGGCGCGGAGCATGGGAATATGTAATCAAACCGATAGACGTGGGGTCGCTTCAGCACGTAACCGGACGCGCCCTTGAGCGCGCCAGACTGATCAGCGAAAACCGGGCATATCAGGAACGACTCGAAGACCTGGTTCTGGAGCGGACACAGAAGCTGCGGGACAGCGAGTTACGCTACCGTACGCTCTTCGACAAGGCCAATGATGCCATTGTCCTGATCCAGTCAGGCTGCATACTGTCCTGCAACATGAAAACCGGCGAGTTATTCGGCCACAACCCGGACGATATCGTCGGCAGCTCCCTCATTTCCTTCTCTCCGGCCAGGCAACCCCAAGGCATCGATTCAAACGAAAAACTGGCATTGTACGAACGTGCTGCTCTTGGCGGAACTCCCCAGTTTTTCGAGTGGCGCTGTGTCCGCCGGGACGGAGGGGCCTTTGATGCGGAGATCAGCCTGACCGGACTGGAGTTGAACGGCGTCCCCCATCTGCTCGCCATCATGCGTGATGTCACCGACCGTAAAAAAGCTGCTGCCGCCCTTACGGAAAACGCCTGCATCAGGCGGGAGCTTGATATTGCGCGCGAGATCCAGCGTTCGCTGCTTCCCGCGGCATTGCCCAACATCCCCGGCATCAAAGTGGCCTGTCGTTGCTCGCCGGCAACCAGCGTTGGCGGTGATTACTATGATTTTTTCACCAGCACTCCGGGAGTGCTGGACATTGTTATCGCGGATGTTGCCGGACACAGCTTCGGCTCGGCCCTGCTGATGTCCGAGGCCCGCACCATCCTGCATGCCAAGGTACGGGCTGATCGCCCGCCGGCGACACTCCTGACGGCGGTTAATGAACTGATCTATGACGATCTCTGCAGAGCCGAATTGCAGATGAGCATTTTTGCAATCCGCCTGGACATTCACGAGCGGATGCTGACCTATGCCAATGCCGGGCATACACGGCCGCTTCTCTATTGTGCCGCATCAGGAAAAGTTGAAGAACTGGATACCGAGGGGATGCTGCTGGGCATTACCCGGGAGGTGGAGTTTGAGGAACTGCGCCACGGGGTCACGGAGGGCGATATCCTGCTGCTCCACACGGATGGCATAGTCGAGTCGGAAAATGCGGCGGGTGAGTTTTTCGGAACAAAGCGTCTGGAAAAATTGCTCACCGCCTGTCGGCACGATGGCCCGGAGGTCATCCTCGCGGCAATATTCGATGAACTGGAGTCGTTTGTGGGCGACTGTCCCCCTTCTGACGACTTGTCACTGGTGGTAGTCAAAATATCCTCCTTGTGCTGAAGGGTCCCGGCGGGCTGTTTTCTGCAAACCGGCTGACTCCCCCCAGAGTTGCACAATCCCCCTTCCCTGCTATACTTTCCACAAATTCTATCCGTTGGAGTACTCGCCATGAACATTCATGAGTATCAAGCCAAGGAAATTCTCAGCAGTTACGGCATTCCGATCCCCCGGGGGCGTGTGGCGCTTACCTCCGATCAGGTGGAGCGGGCCGCCAAGATGATGGGGGGACGCTGCGTCGTCAAGGCCCAGATCTATGCCGGCGGCCGCGGCAAGGCGGGGGGGGTCAAACTGATCCACCATCCGGAGGAAGCACAGGAGTACGGCAAGGAACTGTTCGGACGCACGCTGGTGACAAAGCAGACCGGTCCGAACGGGCTGAGGGTGCGCCGGATCCTGGTCGAGGAAGCGGTCGAGATCGCCCGCGAGTTCTATCTTTCCATTACGCTCGACCGCGAAAGCTCCCGTTATATCCTGATTGCTTCGGCCGAGGGTGGCATGGACATCGAAGAGGTTGCCGCCAAAAGCCCGGAGAAGATCCTGACGCTTACCATCGACCCGTTTACCGGCCTGCGCCCGTACCAGGCCCGCAAGATTTCACTGGCACTGGGTTTGACCGGCACGATCTGCGAGGATTGTGTCGAGTTGATCCTTAACCTGTACCGGGCCTGCCTGGAGAAGGATTGCGCCCTGATTGAAATAAACCCGCTGGTGGTGACCAAGGCTGGGTGGCTGATGGCAATGGACGCCAAGATCACCTTTGACGACAATGCCGTCTACCGCCACCGCGAATACCCCGATATGGTTGATTATTCACAGCTTGACCCACTGGAAATCAATGCCGCCAAGTACGATCTGTCCTATATCAAGCTCTCCGGCACGATCGGGTGCCTGGTCAACGGCGCCGGATTGGCCATGGCAACGCTGGATGTACTGAAAGAGTTCGGCGGCGAACCGGCCAACTTCCTGGACGTGGGGGGCGGCGCAACGCGGGAGAAAGTAGCCGAGGCCTTCCGGATCATCCTGCAGGATTGCGACGTAAAGGGTATCTTCGTCAATATTTTCGGGGGCATCATGCGCTGTGATGTCATCGCCCAGGGAATCATCGAGGCAGCCGCTGCGGTCGGTTGCACCCTGCCGATCGTGGTCCGCATGGACGGCAGCCATGTCGAGGACGGGAAAAAACTGCTCCGGGAATCCGGCCTGAATGTGCAGATCGGCAAAAACCTGGGGGATGGCGCCGCCAGGATCGTCCAGATGCTGGCGCAGGGGGAGCGATAATTCATGTCAATACTTATCGATAAAAAATCAAGAATAGTCGTACAAGGCATTACCGGACGGAGCGGCCTGTTCCACTCAAAGCAGTGCCGTGAATACGGAACCAGCATCGTGGCGGGAGTCACGCCCGGCAAGGGTGGCATCCACATCGAAGGGATTCCGGTGTTCAACACCGTTGCCGAGGCGGTCAAGTATACCGAGGCCAATGTTTCGATGATCTTTGTGCCGCCATCCGGCGCGGCCGATGCCATCATGGAGGCGATAGACGCCGGGATCGCCCTGGCGGTCTGCATCACCGAAGGCATCCCGATTCGGGACATGGTGCCGGTCAAAGCGGTGCTGCAGGGGAGCAAAACCCGCCTGATCGGCCCCAACTGCCCCGGCATCATTACCCCGGGCGAATGCAAGGTCGGCATCATGCCGGGACATATCCACACCAAGGGGAAAATCGGGGTCGTTTCACGTAGCGGAACGCTGACCTACGAAGCGGTCAAGCAACTGACCGACCTCGGGCTCGGCCAGTCCACCGGCGTCGGCATCGGCGGCGATCCTATCATCGGCATGAATTTCATCGATGTCCTGACCCTTTTCAACCAGGATCCGAACACGGAAGCGGTGTTTATGATCGGCGAAATCGGCGGCGGCGCAGAAGAAGCAGCCGCCGAATGGATCAAAACGAACATGAAAAAGCCGGTGGCAGCCTTTATTGCCGGCGTCACCGCCCCACCCGGCAAACGGATGGGACATGCGGGGGCAATCATCACCGGAGGGAA
>JBAYTT010000272.1:0-4032 GCA_041675485.1 Pelobacteraceae bacterium
ATACCTGGATACAGAGGGCTTGCCCGATATTGACTTATTTATTCGTACTAGCGGTGAGTTACGAATTAGTAATTTTTTTCTTTGGCAACTTGCCTATACCGAGCTGTATTTTACCGAAACGAATTGGCCTGATTTCACCATTAATGAACTTCACAAAGCGCTGGCAGACTTCCAGTCGCGCGAGCGACGGTTCGGGATGACCGGCGACCAGATAACACAAAGGGGCGACCTATTAAACGTCTGATCTCAGCGTTCATCCTCCTGCCTGTCATCATCCTGATCGTACTGAAAGGCAGTACCCTTCTCCTTGCCTGCCTGCTGGCCCTGCTCTCCGCCATCGGCATCGCCGAATTCTATCGCATGGCGCTCCCGGAACGAAAACCGGAACTCTGGCTGGCTTCCCTCGCAGGATCATCACTGGTCTTTATTCCCCTTGCAGGCAATGACAAACTCGTACTATCCGGCATCGGCCTGCTTTTTCTCACTTTTTCCCTGATATTCCTGTTCAGGATCCGGACAATTGAAACTGCCGCCAGCGAAGTGTCCTTTGCCGTGCTGGCATTTATCTACGTCCCCTTCATGCTGATGCACATCGTCCTGCTGCGCCAGACCCCCTACGGCATTCAGTGGCTGTTTGTCATCATGCTGATCGTCATGACCAATGACTCGACCGCCTATTACACCGGCAGTGCGTTCGGCAAACACCGGCTCTACCCGCTGGTCAGCCCCAAGAAAAGCATCGAGGGAGCTGTGGGCGGTCTGGTTGGCAGTCTGGTCGGCGCCCTGTCGGCAAAGTTCATTTTCTTCCCTCAACTGAGCTTTTGTGATGTTGTCGTGACCGCTCTCGTCGTCGGAGCGATCGGCCAGGCGGGAGACCTGTTCGAATCGCTGCTGAAACGCAGCTTCGGCGTCAAGGACTCCGGCACGATCATCCCGGGGCATGGCGGAGTACTCGACCGCCTGGACAGTATCCTGTTCGCCGCCCCGATAACTTACTATTACGTTCTTTTCTTTTTCAGAGGCTGACCATGAAAAACATCACCATCCTCGGCTCAACCGGCTCAATCGGCGTCAGTACGCTTGAGATAGTCAGCGCCCACCCGGACCGGTTCCGGGTTGTTGCCATGACTGCCGGAAAAAATCTGGAGCTGTTCGTACGTCAGATCACTCAATTTGCCCCACGAATCGCGGTCGTTGCCTCTCATGACGACGTTCCCCGCCTCAAAGCACTCTGCAGCGGCCTGGACGTTACGATTCTGGGCGGAGTAGAGGGGCTGATTGCTGCTGCAACCGCCGACGAGACGGACATGGTTGTGGCCGCCATTGTCGGCGCCGCCGGGCTGGTTCCGACTGCTGCCGCCATCCGGGCCCGCAAGGATATCGCCCTGGCCAACAAGGAAACCCTGGTTACGGCCGGCCACATTTTCATGGACCTGGTCGCGGAGTTCGGGGTCAGGCTTTTTCCGGTCGACAGCGAGCATAGCGCAATCTTCCAGTCCATTGAAGGACACCGGAGCGAGGATATTCACAAGATCATCCTGACCGCGTCGGGAGGCCCATTTTTGAACACTCCGGCTGCGCAGCTGTCAACGGTGACGGTACGGGATGCCCTCAACCACCCCAACTGGAACATGGGTAAAAAGATCACCATAGATTCAGCCACCATGATGAACAAGGGGCTCGAAGTCATCGAAGCGCGCTGGCTGTTCAACACCCCCGTGGACAAGATCCAGGTCAACATTCATCCCCAGAGCATCATTCACTCCATGGTCGAGTATGTTGACGGCTGCGTTATCGCCCAACTCGGCACACCGGACATGAAGGCTCCCATCGCCTATGCCCTGGCCTATCCCGAACGGATCGCCACCGGAGTCAAGCAGCTTGACTTGACAACATTTTCCGGGCTGACCTTTTTTAACCCTGATCACGAAAAGTTCCGCTGCCTGGAACTCGCCTACCGTGCCATCACGTCGGGCGAAAGCATGCCGGCCGTCATGAATGCCGCCAACGAGATTGCTGTCGCGGAATTTCTGGAAGGGCGCATCGGCTTCACCCAGATTGCCGAGACCATTGAGCGCACCATGGCTGCCCACTCCGCACACAATCTGCGTTCTATCGATGAAGTACTGAAGGCTGACCTCTGGGGCAGAGAGTCGGCCCGCGAAATCTGCCGGGAGATGGTGCACTGATATGACCGTTGTTTATGCAATCATAGTGTTGGGAATTTTGATCTTTGTCCACGAACTGGGACACTTCCTGCTGGCCAAGCTGATGGGGGTCAGTGTCGAAAAGTTTTCCCTCGGGTTCGGCCCCAAGCTGATCGGTAAAAAGATCGGCGAGACCGAATACCTCCTTTCGGCATTCCCGCTCGGCGGCTATGTCAAGATGTTCGGCGAAGGCGGCTTTATAGAAGGGGGAGAGTCGCACCACCCCTCTGATGTAGACGCTGAAACGGACCAGGCTGCCGAGCCGGTGCCGCGCGAACTGACCGACGATGAGAAGGCACGCTCTTTTGCCCATAAGCCGGTGCTGGCGCGAATCGCCATTGTCATGGCCGGACCGGTTTTCAACCTGCTTTTTGCCTGGCTGATCTTCATCGTGCTCTGCATGGTAGGAGTCCCTACCGTTACCTCCAAAATAGGCGAGGCCCTCAAAGACAAGCCGGCCGCCAAGGCCGGTATGCTGAAGGGGGACGTCATCACCTCCATCAACGACAAGCCGATCAAGCGCTGGGATCAGATTGCCGAAGGGGTTGCCGCCAGCAAGGGGAAGCCGCTCACCCTGACGGTAAAGCGTGAAACCGCGAATATTTCCTTCACAATTACCCCCGAACCCCGGATAGCTAAAAACCTTTTCGGCGAAAAAGTCAGCGGCTACGCGATCGGGGTAGCCTCGGCGGGTGAAATTGTCACCGAGTACTTCAACCCGCTTCAGGCAATCGTCAAGGGTACCGAACAGACCGGAAAAGTCATTGAAATAACGTTCATGTCGCTGGTGAAAATGGTGCAGCGCGTCGTACCGATGGACAGCGTTGGCGGTCCGATCATGATTGCCAAGATGGCCGGAGAAATGGCCGATGCCGGCAGTTCAAGCTTCCTGGCATTCATGGCGCTGCTTTCAGTCAACCTCGGCGTACTCAACCTGCTGCCGGTGCCGGTACTCGACGGCGGGCACCTGCTGTTTTACTTCATGGAATTGATCTTCCGCCGCCCGGTTCCGCAAAAAGTCCGCGAATACGCCCAGCAGATCGGCATGGTATTGCTGTTGGGGTTAATGGTGCTGGCTTTCTACAACGATATCATACGATATTTCGTCAACAGTCAGGGATAAAATCAAACCCCTCCAAACCTCCCCTTGTCAGGGGAGGCTTAGAGGCTTCCCCCCTGATAAGGGGGGACTGAGGGTGGTTAGATCTATTGTCGCGAAAGGAGTCGCTCAATGTCATCAGAATCAAGCAATGTAATCACTCCTCATGATACCCGCTATCTCTTCGTCCTGCCATTTTCGACTGACCGGCGGTTAGCCCGGCGGTTCCTTGCCCGTGACAGCGATATTGTCGGCAATATCCGTTTCGGCAAGATTCTGGAAACCCTTGACAAAGTAGCCGAGAATACCGCCCTGGCCTATGTCCACCGTTTCTACCCCGAAGGGAGGGTCGTCACCGCTGCCGTGGACAACATCGTGCTGAGGAATCCCGCCGATACCAAGCATGACCTGGTATTTTCGGCCCAGATCAACCACGTCGGTAAATCCTCGATGGAGGTCGGCATCAGAATTGAATGCCTCGGAGAAGGTTCCAGCCATCTGGCAACCTGCTACTTCACCATGGTGGCACGCTCAACCGACGGCGGTGAAGCAAAGAGCCTCCCCCTGCCGCCACTGGAGTACCCGGAAGATATCGACAAAAGACGCTACCAGAAAGCGGAACAGCGGCGTCAGGCATATCGCGACGGCCTCGCAAAGGCCGAAGAAATGCCGTCACACGATGAATACCTGTTCCTCAAAAAGCTGCACAAGGAGCAGGAGCACCCC
>JBAYTT010000273.1:0-4006 GCA_041675485.1 Pelobacteraceae bacterium
CGGTCATGCCGACTTTTTTGGCTCGTATGCTTTCTTTGAGTTTCTCGAATGCCTGCCGCTCAAAGGCGGCATCTCCGACCGTTTCATCCGGATAACTGCCGGATGCGATTATCCAGTCCCATTCACGGAAGTATTTGTAGGCAACCACTTTGGTGCGCGGTTTTGTATCACCCAGCACCGCATTACGCCAGGGGTAGGTGGTGTACAGCGTTTCGCCCGGTTTGCTGGCCCGGGCAGCCGCGCACATTTCACGGATAAAATAGCGGCCGTTCTCATCGCGCTCGTTAAATACGTTTTCACCTTCTCGGGCAATATGGACCTGAAGATCGCCCTTGCTGGTCATGGCGTATATATAGCCGCTTTCGCCGACGTTTATTTTTTTCAGCGCCTGCCGTGCCTCGCGCTTGGCCGCTTCCAGGTCGATTTTCCCCTGGGCATACTGGTTCTGCTCGGCCGTGACGAGGTTGTAGGAGAGTGCCGTCAGCGTTGCCAGTTCGTTGTTGAGATTGCGTGCCTTGTCCTGCTTGTAGACCTGAAACTGCTGATGGTGGGAATTGAGCAGGTCGATGCAGAATGCGGACAGGTGCTGCAGGTCATCCTTGCTGGTTTTGGTGATACCCAGGTAGGCCTGCTGGTTGGCGATGAGACCGATGACTGCGGCAACGACAAAGATGGGAATTATCACCAATGGCAGGACCAGCGCCAGCAGTTTCCCGCGAAGTTTCAATTTGTTGAGTAAAGAATACATTAAGCCCCGATAGTGGTGTACAGCGAACTGCGGATTTCGGATGTTCCGGGATGTAAATTAATAGGTCATGCAGGCGGCGTTGAGAATACCGATCGAGACGGAACAAAACGCCAGCAGGGTTGCCGCTGCGGTGTGGTCGTTCTCGATATCCCGTACCAGGCTCTTTAACAGCAGCCTGATCGAGCCAAACGTCGCAAGCTGTATCAACAGGGCAATCATGGCCCAGATCAGCATGTCGATGAAGCCGACGCTGTGGGTAATGGCGCTGTAGAGCGGCAGGACAAAGCCGAGCAATGCCCCGCCAAAACTGATGGCTGCCGATGTGTTTCCGGCTCTGATCAGCTTGAGTTCGTTATACGGCGTCATTGCGCAATAGACGCCGCAAAACAGGACCACGAAGCCGAGCGCTGCCCCGAAATATATGCAGAACCCCAGAAGACCGGACAGTGAATCAGAGAATGAACTATGCATAGTAAACCTCCTGAAAAACTACATCAATATTATCTGAACAGGTGCGGTACGAAACGGCTTGTGTTGGTAGTGACTTCCGACCGGTCTTCCCGGATTCCGATACCGGCCGGCTCCCCCTGAATCACCCATGAGCCGATCACCGGGTAGTTGCCGTCAAAGCAGGGGAGGGCGGCGAGCTGCTGATACACTGTCTTCGAGCTGCCGTAGCTCCCGTCAGACTCGGTAACCGTGCCGTTGCGCTGGACGCGTATGTTGGCCCCTTCACGGGACAGAAACGGCTTGGTGACGAAATTATCCCTGAAGTGCCCCGGGTCGAAGCTCGCTTCCAGCAGGTTGGGATGATGCGGGTTCAGCTCCCACAGGATCGGCAGAATCGCCTTGTTGCTGAGAACCATCTTCCAGGCCGGTTCAATAAGTGACATGGCGCTCGTCTCGACATGGCGCCCGAACGATTCGTAGAGAAGCCATTCCCAGGGATAGAGCTTGAACAGATGCTCAATAACCGCATCATCGGTGCCCACGAAACGTTTGCCGATGGAGTCGTAGCCGATATCTTCAATAAAGAGCAGCTCCGTTCGAAGGCCGGCCTGTATGGCGGTGTCGCGCAGGTATTCGAGGTTGCCCAGGTCCTCGGGAGCATCTTTGACGCAGCTGAAATAGAGAGTCCCCCCGATGCCGGGCTGAAAACTTTTCCACGCGTCAATCAGTTTTTCGTGAATCGAGTTGAACTGGTCGGCATCGGGAAAGCGATCTTTCAGCCAGAACCATTGGATCACGCTTGCTTCAAGGAGCGCCGTAGGGGTGTCGGCATTGTATTCCAGCATTTTCGGCGGCGAGTGACCATCGTATGAGAGATCGAATCTCCCCAGGATCGAGGGGTCGTCATTTTCCCAGGAGCGCTCGATCAGTGGCACCGCCAGCGGCGGTATCTGCAGCTTTTCGTACAGCCTGTTGCTGATAACGTGCTCGGCTGCGGCAATACACAGCTCCTGCAGTTCGGCGGTTGCCGTATCAAGTTCGTCTATCTCGGCAGAGGTAAACGAGTAATACGCGGTTTCATCCCAATAGACTTCATCGTCGATGGTGTGATAGGTCAAGCCGTACTCTTCAACTTTTTCCTGCCAGTCAAGGCGGGGTGGTGTCACAATTCGCATCATACAATTGTCACCCTCCCGATGAATGGAAGCCGCCCAGAGAGCCGAAGCCGCCGCGTGAAACGCTCATGCCGCGGATGGAACGACTCCCCTGTCCGCCGGTTAAAACCGTTCCGGAACGGTACCAGGGGCCATAGTAATAGTGTGCATTGGAGCGGTAGTGCTGGCTGTCCCTGCCTACCTCTTCACATTTCTGCGGGTCGTTGTTCCAATCATCGAGGCAATCCTGCTTGTTGGTGTAGACGTGCCGCTCCTCTTTTTTGCTGCATCCGGTAGCGGCCAGAGTTCCAATCAGAACAAGTGTAATCTGCAGAGTGCTTCTTCGGCGCATCGTTCACTCCTCTGGGCGAAATAGGACAAGTATACCAAGATTGTTTCAGTTCGCAGCTAATCGGACACATTCGATGAAATTTGCATTTTATCTGTTTCGGTTTATAAGGTAAGTCTGGGTTAATTGCAATAGTGACGGGTTGCAGAGAGCGTTTCGAGTGGTTTAAATTGCTGTCAAAAGGTGTCCGGAATGTCCAAAAAACGTGTTGTGGTTGCCGGAATGGGGTTTGGCGGGTTGCGTGCCGCAAAAGCTCTGGCCGGAAGCGACCTGGAATTGATAATGATCGACCGTAATAACTACCACCTGTTCCAGCCGCTGCTGTATCAGGTGGCAACCGCCGGGCTCGAATACGAGGCGATTGCATATCCTTTGCGCGGGTTGGCCCGTCGCTGGCCGGGTGCTTCGTTTCTGCTTGCCGAAATAACCGGGATTGACCTTGCAGGGAAATGCGTCCGGACCGATGCCGGTCCGGTTCCGTACGATTATCTGGTCGTAGCCGCCGGCAGCCGCACCAATTTTTTCGGTATGGAAAGCGTTGCAACGCATGCCTTTGATCTCAAACAGCTCGATCAGGCGGAAGATTTGCGTAACCATATCCTGCTGATGTTCGAGCGGGCTTCACGCGAGCCTGACCCGGAGCAGAGGTCCGCCTTGCTGACCTTCGTGATCGTGGGGGGAGGGCCGACCGGGGTGGAATTTGCCGGAGCACTGCGAGAGTTGATCGTGTATGTGCTTTCGCAGGACCATCCCGACATCGCCACAGCCGAGACCAGGATAATTCTGGTCGAGGCGGCCGATTCGCTCCTGACCGCCATGCCGGTTGATTTGCGGCAGTATGCACATCAAAAGCTGACCTCGATGGGCGTTGAAGTGCGGTTGGAAAGCCGGGTCGTCGGTGCGACCGCCTGTTCGGTCGAGCTGTACGGCGGAGCCGTGATTCCTTCCCATACGCTGTTCTGGTCAGCGGGGGTGGCGGCCGCCGAACTGGCAGGCTGTCTGCACGGGGTCGAGCATGGTGCCGCCGGGCGGATCGTGGTGCAGCCGGATCTCACTATCAAGGCTCATCCGGAGGTGTTTGTCGTTGGCGATATGGCGTGCAGCCTTGAAGAAGGCACGCCGCTCCCGATGATGGCCCCGGTGGCGATCCAGCAGGGGGACTATGCCGCCCGGTTGATTCTTGCCCGTGAGCAGGGAAGGACGCTCCCCCCGTTTCACTATCACGACAAGGGTTCGATGGCGACTATCGGCAGGAGTTCCGCGGTAGCATCCGCCGCAGGTTTCAATTTCCGCGGCTATATCGCC
>JBAYTT010000274.1:0-3918 GCA_041675485.1 Pelobacteraceae bacterium
ATGGCAAGCGCCCTGTCGTACAGCTCAATGGCCCCCTTCTCATCGCCCATTTTACTGAGAGAGACACCCTTGTTTCGCACTTCGTCGCAGTCGTCAGGCTTTATGGCAAGCGCCCTGTCGTACAGCTCAATGGCCCCCTTCATATCGCCCATTATACTGAGGGAGACTCCCTTCTGTCGCAGTGCGTCGCAGTCGTCAGGCTTTATGGCAAGCGCCCTGTCGTACAGCTCAATGGCTCCCTTCATGTCGCCCAATTTACTGAGGGAGACTCCTTTGTTTCGCAGTGCTTCGCAGTTGTCAGGCTTTATGGCAAGCGCCCTGTCGTACAGTTCAATGGCCTCCTTCTCATTGCCCATATTACTGTAATACACACCATTGCCCCTTAGAATGAAATAATCGGGTTGAGATTCTTCGGAGCGGCGCCACGCCAGCGCTCTATCCAACAATGCAACTTGTGCAGGCAAATCAGGAGTTGTGTATCCACACAGCTCTGCTTCAAAAAACAGACGGTAATCTTCATCTCCGGCCGCCATGGTCTTGTCAAGGCACTCCCTCAACAGCTTCAGCGTCTCTTCATTTTTGCCGGATCTGGCAAGGCTATCCGCCAGAAGACTTGTTTCTCTATACTCTTCCAGCCGTGCGGCACGGTTATCGGTCGCCATAACATGCTCCTTGGTGCTGCCAGAAATGTTTATTTGAACTTTCCAGATGACAATGCTGGGATTGACCCCATTATTCCAACCACAAAACCTCACCAACCGCCCGATATACCTGCTCCAGCGCTTCATCATCAAACTACAGCAGCGGTCCTTCGATAAGACGTTTGATATCAATAGCCCGGAGCTGCTTCCCGATTGAGGTTGGTCAACCAGACTTCGCTATGGTTATACATAAGGAGCGACCTCAATCGTGTCGAAGTCGGCATTTACCCGCATGCTCTCGCTCCTAACCTTCAAGCTGGTCTCCATGAGCCGCGTCCGGCGGCGCTGGGCGTGTGTTCCCGCATTCATCTGCTCCAGCGCCTTGCACACATAGGTTGTCCGAGAGATGTGAATTTCCTCGGCACATTCATCAACCTCGTGCAGCAGGCCATCGGGAAGTTGTATCGACAATGTCGCCATATGCTTATCCGGTTCAGTATTAAAAAATAACTATAAAATAGCATCTTGCTGCTGACAATAAAAACAAAAAGGACAGAGCCAAAACCCTGTCCTTTTTGGACTCATCCAAACATTCCCTCCCCCAGCGGGGGAGGGCTAGGGTGGGGGAAGAAAGTTGCACATTGTACGGCCCCCCCTCCCAACCTCCCCCCGCTGGGGGGAGGGGTTATCTATTTACTCTCTGAAATTAGTAAACTGCATCTCTACATCAAGATCCTTCCCCTTCAACAGCTGGATCGCATCCTGGAGGTCGTCGCGGTTCTTCCCGGTCACCCGTACCTGATCATCCTGTATTTGGGCCTGAACCTTGAGCTTGCTCTCTTTGATGGCATTGGTGATGTCCTTGGCTTTCTCCTTGGAGATCCCCTGCTGGACGGTGATGATCTGGCGAACCATGCCTCCTGAAGCGGGCTCGACCTTGCCGTATTGAAGTGCCTTGATGGATATGTTGCGCTTCAGGAATTTGGACTGCAGCACGTCGATGACGGCCTTCAGCTTGTAATCATCGTCGGCCAGGATCTTAACGGAATCCTTCTCCGGGGTGATCTGGCTTTTGGAACCTTTGAAGTCGTAGCGCTGGCCAATCTCCTTGATCGCCTGATTCACGGCATTGTCGACCTCCTGCATGTCAACTTTGGAAACGATGTCAAATGACGGCATGTATAAACCTCCACTGAATTAGTTCGTAGTTCAAGGTTCAAGGTCGAGAACTACGAACCCGGAACCAGGAACTGGGAATTATGGTTTTATTACCTCAACCCCTTGCGGGATCTTGAAGTTGAATTTCCCGCTGTCGAGACCCTTGTTGACCCGTGCACGGCTGTAGTCGATCCGGGTCTGGTTGCCGCCGGCATCATGAACGATCGATGAAATGATCGGGAAAATGTTTTTGACCTCTCCCGACGCCTGCAACTGTCCAACGGCTACGGAAGATACCGTCAGCTGGAGCTTTGCCAGCACTGGGCTCGGCTTTTTCGGGGTCAGTACAAGCTGGTAGTTACCGCCTTTATCCTGATGTTCGGTGGCGAAGGCGATATCAAAATCGCGCGAAACGTGGCCAAGGCCGGTCAGATACGACAGGGCGATGGAGTTCCCCCCTGCGAACATGGCGGCGACGCTGTTGACCAGCACCTGCTTGTTTTCCGGGGTATAGAACCAGACCTGCTTGCCGTTTGAGATGATCTGCTGTTTCGGCTTGGCATAGTTGAAGCGAAACATGGCGGTTGCTGATGCGGGACGCTTCAGCAGTACTTCGCCGCTTCCTTTCTGTTCACGATTTATGGCTGATAGAGTGGTCTTCTGGGAAAAATCAGCCTGCACATCCTGCAGGCCGGCATATCCTTTCTCAAGTGCGGAGACAACTTCGTTAAGTGTCGCCGGTGTCGATGCGGCTGGCAGCGGGAGCGCAATAAACAACAGCAGAAATACGGTACAGAGTTTTACCATGGTGCTACCTTTCTCAGCGGAGCTGATTATGTTCGGAGGGCTTAACAACCTGGACTCCGGGTGGAATCATGAACGAGAAGGCTGTTTCCGAAAGACGACTGTTGATTTTTACGTTGGCAAACTCCATTGTCGTGCTGTTTCCTTCCTGATCTTCCACCGTAGTTGACAGAAGCGGGAACGGGTCCGATGTCACACCGAACGCCGGCATGCTTGCAAATGGCGCGGGGGTGCCAAAGGGGGGGCGGGGCGCGGGTTGCGGTGTGCGGGACAGGGGAGGTGTCGGCGCCGCTCCCTTTGTGAGAGGGTTTACCCCGGTCACGTAGGCGAGGGCGCTATCCCGGTTGACAACCAGCAGAATACGCCTGGTATTGAGCATGGCGCGGCGCGGGTGGAGCTCTAGAACATAATTGCCGGCTGCGTCATACATACCGCTCGCAAAGTTGATCTGGAAATCTTTTGAGATGCGGCCGAGTCCCTGCAGGAAATTTACCGCACGATCACGCTCCGGATTGAAGCCGGGCCGGTTGAAGTTGAAGCTGACGTCACTCAGGATTACCTCCCTGTTTTCCGGGTGATAGATCCAGAGGGAGTTGCCGTCACTGACGATTTCCTGCTCATTGGGGCGATAGTACTGGAAACGGAACATCAACGGTGAACGTGCCGTGGCCAGTCTGACGGAAACCACTCCGTCTCCGCGCATTTCACGGCCCCCCTTTGCCAGCAGAGTGCGTTGGAAGAAATCTGCCGTAAAGTCACTGATCGGCGCCTGGCCGTTGCTGGCGGCTTTGAACGATTTTTCAACCGTGGCGATGACGTCGTTAAGCCCCACATTTATCTGTTGTGCAGCAGATGCCGCGGTGGTTGTATATGCAAACAACAGGGCGATTAACAATACAATCCGGTATCTCATAAATTGCTCCCCTTCCTCCGTCTGTGTCCGAATCTCCGGATCACAGTTGCTCTCTTCGTTGGCCCGCCTTCGGCAGATAGTGGCCATAATCAATGTGCGATTCTGCCATATATGTGAGTTCGCCGCAACCGCAATGTCCGATCTTCAACTGTTTACCGGGCTGACCCCATGCATTAGGCCAATGCGCTTGCGTCGGCGACAAACAACACCCTGCCGTCTCCGGTTATGGTCGCTCCGCTAACCCCCCGCAGGTGCGAAAGCGGCGAGCGCAGGGGGCGGACAAAAATCTCCTGCTGGCCGGAGATGTGATCGACGCTGAATGCGACTAACGTACCACCGGCGTCACAGACGACTGTTGGCACCAGAGCGTCTTCCGTTCCGGAAGCCGCCGGCACGTTCAGC
>JBAYTT010000275.1:0-3897 GCA_041675485.1 Pelobacteraceae bacterium
AAGCGTCGCTTACGATCCTGCCCGGTTTGCGCGAGATTGACCTTGGCGGCTGGGATGGCGTGCCGATCAGCGAAGTGCGTCAACGGTTCCCCAACGAGTACGAACGACGGGGAGCGAATTTGATCGGATACCGCCCTCCCGGCGGGGAAAGTTTTGCCGACCTCTCCGCCCGCGTACTCCCCGTCTTTGAAAACACGGTCTCGATTGCCGGCAACAACCTGCTGATTGTCGGCCATGCCGGTGTAAACCGGGTTCTCCTCTGTCACCTGCTCGGCATCCCGCCCGCCAACCTCTTTCGCCTGGAGCAGGAGTACGGATGCCTGAATATTATGAGACGCACCGCAGGAGCATGGGTGGTGCGCCGGGTAAATATCCCGGCTGAAATAAAATGATATTTTCCTGCTTGCCAGAGGATGCTGTTCCCGTTATAGTGCCGCCACATTTGCCAGTCTCCGAGTCGTATCAGCCTACCAGGGAAAAATCCTCACGGCGTACGGCCTGCGGGTGTCGCCGGAAACAGCGTCGCCCTCCTTTGAAAAGGGGAACATGTGCTTGATAGGTCACTCCTGTGGCTCGTCTACGCCCCTTTTCTATTAAAGTTAAGGGGCTTTTTGTATGGTGAGGCCTCGCCTCGCATAATATATTCAAGGAGGAAGTTATGAGAAAAAAAGTATTGGCTGTTACCGTTCTGGCTGCAGCACTTGCTGTGCAAAATGCAGCAGCAAAAAGTCTTGAGGATGTCCTGAAGGAGAAGGGAGTGATCTCCGAGGCCGACTATGCGGCGGTTACCAAAAGCAGACCGCTTGACTACAAGATTGGCAAAGGATTCAACTTCACCTCATCGGATGAGAAGTTCAAGCTTTCGCTTGGTGGCCGATTACAGACCCGTTACACTCTGGTCGATTCCGACGATACTACCAAAACAACCCCGTCAAGTACGTGGGAGGTGAAGCGTATAAAGTTCTGGATGAACGGCTACGCCTATACCAAAGACCTCACCTACCTCCTCCAGGTTGATTTTGTTAATGGCGGCTCCTCCAAGCTTCTGGAGCATGCCTACGTTGATTACCGGCTGCTTGATGAAGTGCAGCTCTTAGCCGGGCAGACAAAGGTGCCATTCGGTCGGCAGTGGCTGAACTCTTCCGGAGCACAGCAGTTCGTCGACCGTTCTCCCGCCTCAGACGCTTTTCGGCCCGGTTATGATGCCGGCGCCAAACTCCATGGTGACATTGCCAAAGGATTAGTAACTTACGAGCTTGGTCTCTACGGAGGCGCAGGTCAGAGTGCCAAACGGGCCACCACAGGTGCTACTACCGCAAATGCCGTCGCCACCCGGTTGACATTTAATCCGTTTGGCAAGATGGGTACTACGGAAAGCGATCTGGGTAACAGTGCCAAGCCGCTCCTCTCTGTCGGTGCAAACTATTACGGTAATGTCCTTAAGAAAACGACGGCCACCGCTCTGGAGACCAACAACATCACCCTCGCCGGCACCAGCGGTTGGCTCGGGAGTGGCATCTCCACCTTTACAACCGGTGAAAGGATCGATATTGATACGTGGGGTTTTGATGCGGCATTCAAGTGGCATGGTTTCTCGACTCAGGCGGAATATCTGGCCGGACAGGCCGAAGGCACTACGAGCAACAAGATTCTGCGCGCCGAAGGGGTTTATGCACAGGCCGGCTATTTCGTTATCCCTAAAACTCTGGAGGCGGCACTTCGCTACTCTTATATCGATCCAAATCGCAGCAAAGCCAACGATCTGAGAACAGATGTCCAGGGAGCTGTCTCGTACTACTTCAATATGCATAACCTGAAGATCCAGGGCGATGTAACAGACACTCATGACCAGAGCAGGGGTAGAGTTGACGACATGACCTACCGCATTCAGGCCCAGGTAACTTTTTAGCCGTATGGTGCTTGTTTCCGGAGTGCTGTCTGATCAAAAGATGGCATTCCGGCACCAGCCTCTGAATACTTTGGTGCAATAATAAACGCAAAAAGGAGAGGTTATGATCACGAAACAGGTGTTAATCCGCATTACAACATTAGCTGCAGCCCTGGCCATCTTCGTAGGGGGCACGTTTTGTTTTGCCGCCTCTAAATCTGTAATCCTTGCCACTACCACGAGCACCCAGGATTCGGGATTGCTGGACGTGCTGGTGCCGCAGTTTGAAAAAGAGAGCGGCTATCTGGTTAAAACCATATCGGTCGGTTCCGGCCAGGCGATGAAGATGGGGGAGAAGGGTGAGGCGGATGTGCTGCTGGTCCATTCACCCGAATCCGAAAAGAAATTCATGGCCAGCGGCTACGGAGTCACCCGCCGCCTGGTCATGCACAATGACTTTGTCGTGGTCGGCCCTGCAGGTGACCCTGCCAAGGTCAAGGGAACCACAGCCGCCGAGGCCATGAAGCGTATTGCCACATCCGGCACAATTTTCATCTCGCGCGGCGACAACTCCGGCACACATGCTAAAGAAAAGGGGCTCTGGAAAGGTGCCGCCATCAACCCGGAGGGGCAGAAGTGGTACCAGCAGACCGGTCTCGGCATGGGGCAAACTCTGAACGTGGCAGCCGAAAAGAAATGCTACACCATTACGGACCGCGCTACCTACCTGGCACTGAAAAAGGGACTTGGGCTCGAAATTCTTGTGGAGGGGGACGGCAAACTGCTCAACGTCTACCATGTCATCGAACTCAATCCGGTCAAATCGCCCAAGATCAATGTTCAGGGTGGCAAGGCTTTTGCCGATTTCATGGTTTCAAAGAAGACCCAGGATCTGATCAGCCGTTTCGGTGTTGATAAATACGGGGCTCCGCTCTTCTTTCCCGATGCCGGTAAAAAACCGGAATCCCTCGGACTGTAATGCCGTTAAGGAGGCTGGCTGCTTCGTATTGTTGATATTCTCTACATATTAGAGCGGGTTGTCTGTGGATATTCTCCTCATTGGCACCATTTGCTGTTTGTATCTAAATAAGGGAAGGTCCTTTAGAATCAATGGGTTGCCGCTATGGTGCGGCTTTTGCTAATCCAGATGCTGTAAACTATAACATGTTTCATCTCTCCGAGCCGTCACGCCTACCAGGGAAACCTCATGGCGTGCGGCCATCGGGTGCTGCCGGAAACGACAGTGCCTTCCTTTGAAAAGGAGATCCTTGCACAGCCGGATTATCATTCGGATGCCGGGGGACCTTTCCGTGAGGAAGGTCCCCTTTTTTTTGTGGCCACGGAGTAGATGTTTCGTAAAAGGAGAACCACAGATGCAGATACTGATAAGCATTGACGACACCGACAACCTTGACAGCCCGGGGACCGGGGCACTTGCATCCCAAATAGCCGCCGACCTGGAAAGCAACGGCTGGGGAACAAGCAGTTTTATCACCCGCCACCAACTGCTGGTTCACCCGGACATTCCCTATACTTCCCACAACAGTTCGATGTGTTTTCAGGCTGATATCAAGGACGAGTGCCTGGAACAGGTGATCCGCCATGCTGCCGGTTTTCTTGCCCGGGAGAGCGCTGCCGGATCAGACCCCGGACTCTGCGTCGCCGTGATCGACCGTCTGCCGGAATCCGATGAACTCTTGAGGTTCGGCAGATCTGCGAAGGAATCGGTTCTGACCAAGGAAGCGGCCTATGATCTCGCCCGGCGAACCGGGATTCATCTTTCCGAACATGGCGGCACCGGCCAGGGAGTCATCGGCGCATTGGCCGGCGCCGGTTTGCGCCTCGGCGGCAACGACGGTCGTCTGAAGGGCCAGCTCAATATTGGCGCGCCCGGAACTGTTCTCGATGTCGCACTCCTTGTTAGCCGTGATGATGTCGATGAGGTCCGCTCTCTGGATGGAGCCACTGTTGAGAACCGGGATATGGTGCGTTTGGGTGAAAAGGTGAAG
>JBAYTT010000276.1:0-3870 GCA_041675485.1 Pelobacteraceae bacterium
CAGGGATAACACACCAAACACCGGAAACATCTTGAGGGCGCTCCCCCCCAGATATCCGGCATTGAGGCCGCCGATCAGGGCAGCCACGGCTGACTTTGAGCACTGCTCGCTGAACGGTATGTCATACAGAGCCGCCAGTTTTTTCAACATGGCCATCTGGACCGCAGTCATGGCAACCACGTCAACAACCGGGATCGGCACCAACCCTGCTCCGGCCCCCCAGGCCGAATATGTGCGCACCAGCAGCATGGCGTCATGGAACAGAGCCTCAGTGCTTCGTGCCTTCGGCTTCATCACGGACGGGGCAACAACCGCCGGAGATGCCGGTTCAGCACCAACCTCGGCTTCAGCCTCCGACGTCAAAGCAGCCACATCCAGCGGCCAATCGGACAGCGTCGTGTCTTCCGGGGATGTTTCGTAGATCCGCTTCCTGTTGCGCTGCACCTTCACCTTTTCCGGTTTCTCACTCATGACTGTTCCTTTCTTTTATAGGCTGATCTCAAGCAATTCCGAAACATACCGGTCATAATCGTCTCGCGCACCGCTCTTTGCGGAGCGGGAGAACACGGTTCCCCCGGCGGCCAGGGCCTTGGAAAATTCGCTGCTGGTGGCGATCACCGTCAGCGGCAGGTCCGGATACCGCTCCCTGATGCGGGTCAGGGCGTTGCGGGACACCGTTTCCCGCTGGTCGTAACGGGTGTAAAGGATCCGTACCGCCGGGTGGGGCAGACCGAATGTGTCGCAAATGGAACGGATCTCCCCCAGGGTAAGATCCAGCCCTTTCAGGGAAAAGGCGTCGCTCCCCACCGGAACCACCACCGTATCAGCGGCACAGATGGCCGATATGACCGCGATCCCCAGCGACGGGGGACAATCGACAATGACAGTGTCGAATCCCTGGATGCGCAGCTGCTCGCACACCCCCTTGACCGCCTTTTTCTGCGATCCGGGGTTGAGCAGACTGGCGTCCAGCAGCGCGTTTTCCAGCGATGAGGGAAGAATCGACAGCTGGCTCGTCAACTCAACCAGCGCGCCGGCCAGCAACTCCTCCGGCAGCTTCCAGATATCGAAAAAAATCGGATCGTCATCGGCGGGTACCGCCCCCAGCGCCATGCTGGAAGAACCCTGGGGATCAAGATCGAGAACACAGGTTTTGAAACCGTACTGGGCCGCGCGCACCGCCGTGGAAATGGTGCTGGTGGTCTTGCCGATCCCTCCGCGCATGGTGGTGTGGGCTATGACCCGGAAACGGTACGACACCCCCTCCCCTTCCAGATAGCGCCTGGCTCCCCGCGGGGTAATGCCGTTGGTTGCCGCGTTGATCCGTACCAGTTCATCCGGCCGGAAGCGCCCCTCCAGCTCCGCTGTCGCGATTCCGCATTTCGCCGCGAGCTCGCGGGTCGTCAGAAGCGGGTACGGCGGCGTGCCTGCATCAGTTGTCATAGCCCAGTCCCTCCAGCAGCGCATCGAGTTGGTCGATATCAAGCCCGTCATAACTGATATCGCTGGGGGTGATCACCGCGTCTTCCACCTGGCAGCAATGGCTGATCACGGTCCGCAGATGTCCCATGAAAGCGGCGGAAAGCAGACCTGCACTCTCTGCGGTGATCAGCCGCCGGTCGTGGCGGATGTTGACACCCAGTTCCCCCGCCATGACGGAACAGGTGAATTCAAGATCAAATGCCGCCGCGATCTCCGCCCCGATGCTGTCGCCGTGCGGCTCTGTCGCGGGGATGAATGTGCCGGAGCCGAAGTCGGCATCAAAGGTGCCCAGGTAGTTGAAACTGATCCGGGGGAGCGGAGGCAGATCAAGCCCCGGCTTCAGGGTGTCGGGGGTCAGCCAGCGCAGCACGCCGTAGCCAAGGCCATGGTTCGGCACGGCACGAACCGCCTCCTTGATCACCCTCAGGCGGTAGCCCGGATCATCCCGCTCCGAAAGCTCCAGCAGGTGCGGAAACAGGGTGGTGAACCACCCCACGGTCCGGGAGATGTCCAGTCCGGCCCCGATATCCTCCCGGCCATGTCCTTCAAGGGCAATCAGATGGCGCCGGGAACCGGTCCACTCCTGCAGTGCGTGAGCCAGCGCGGTCAGCAGCAGGTCGGCGCTGTCGGAGTGGTAGGCCTGGTTGGCCCGGATCAGCAACCGCGTCGTCTCTTCAGCGGACAAAGCGGTCTGGATTTCGTCAAAGTCAGCGGCGGACCCTCTCCGCTGGCCGGGAGCAGTCACCAGCGGCAGAGGAGCGGCATCGCTCCGGGCAATGCCCTGCCAGTACTCCTTCTCCTTCAAGAGCGCCTCGCCGGCGGCATACTCGCGCAACCGCTCACTCCAGAGCTTGAAGGAATCGCTCTTGGGCGGAAAGGCGAGCGGCTCTCCCGCTGCAAGCCGGGCATACCCGGCACGCAGGTCCTCGGCCAGTATCCGCCACGAAACCCCGTCAACCACCAGATGATGGATTACAATCAGCAGACGCTCCCCGTCCGGCAGCCGGTACAGTGCGCCGGCCACCAGCGGTGGAACCGACGGATCAAACCCGCCTTGCAGCGAAGCGGCATGCCGCTCCAGCTCTGCGCGCGGCTCACGGGCAGTTCTCAGGTCAACCGTTTCAAACCGGGGAGCCGGCACATCGGCCAGATTCTCCTGCCGCCACCCGGCGCTGCCGCTGGCAAAGCGGATCCGCAGGGCATCGTGATGAACGACCAGAGCCCCGAACAGCTCACGCACGACCTGTTCATCCAGAGGTTCACGGGAACCGAGCAGGATGGACTGGTTATAGTAGTGGATGCCGTTCCGCTGCTGTTCGAAGAACCACTGCTGCACCGGCGTCAGCGGGATCGGGCCGGAGACCGCGCTCTGGTCGGCGATCCGCTCAAGCTTCGTGACCCTGCCGGCCAGTCCGGCCACGGTGGGGAACTGGAAGATATCGAGCATCTCCATCTTCAACCCCTGCTGCTGAAGGCGGGAGCCGACCTGAATCGCCCGGATGGAGTCGCCCCCCAGGGCAAAGTAGTTGTCATGGATGCCGATCCGGCCACGCCCCAGCACCCCTTCCCAGACCTGGGCAACAATCTGCTCCAGTTCGGTGCGGGGAGATACGTACTCGCTGCCAAGATCAACGCCGTGATGCTGATCGGAGCGGGGGTCGGGAAGGGCCGTGCGATCGAGCTTGCCGTTGGCGGTAAGGGGCAGTTTCTCAAGCCGGGTAAACCATGCCGGGATCATGTAATCGGCCAGATTCTTCGCCAGATGTTCCCGCAGGGCAGCGACGGTAACCTCCTCCGCATACACGATCCAGGCCGACAGAGCCGGGGTTTCACCCTCCAGTGCCAGCACGACGCACTCCTTGATCGCCGGATGCTCCAGCAGGCGGCTTTCAATCTCGCCCAGTTCCACCCGGAAGCCACGGATCTGCACCTGGTGGTCGTTACGCCCCAGGTAGTCAACCCCGCCGCACCAGCTCCACCTTCCCAGGTCGCCGGTTTTGTAGAGCCGCCCGCCAGGGTGGAACGGGTCAGGGATAAAACGTGCGGCGGTCAGTTCCGGGCGGTTCAGATAGCCTCGGCTGACGCCGCTGCCCCCAACGTACAGTTCGCCCGGAACGCCCACCGGCATCAGGTTCAGGGCGGCATCGCAGATATAGAGCGTGGTCTCCGGCAGCGGGCGGCCGATGGGGCTTTTGGTCGTCCCGGCCAACTCTTCGGAAGTCAGGCGGTGGCAGGTGACATGCACCGTGGTTTCGGTGATGCCATACATGTTGATCAGGGCTACCGACGGGAACCGTTCGGCCCAGCGCCGCAGATGGGCCGGTTCCAGGCGGTCGCCGCCGAAGATCACACAGCGCAGGTGGCTGCTCCAGTCATGGTCATGCGGGA
>JBAYTT010000277.1:0-3830 GCA_041675485.1 Pelobacteraceae bacterium
AGTGTTTTGCGCCATTGGCTTCAGGAAGAGTCACATCATGCGGATCATTCTGCTGGAAGCTGCCCTGGTCAGCCTGTTGGCTGGTTTTCTGGGATATGCCGTCGGTATGGGCGGCGCCCGGCTGGCCCTGCCGTTTATGGCGGAGAGCAGGAATGTCCATCTGATCTGGGATGGGGCGGTGGCCTTTGGTTCCATCGGGCTGGCGCTGTTGTTGGGTGTGCTGGCGAGCCTTTATCCGGCGCTGCATGCATCGAAAATGGATCCGACAGAGGCATTGAGAGCGCTTTGAAGCGCCACTTAGTAAAAGGGGCAGACAGAGCGACGAGGGAATAATGGCACTCATAGAAATAGCAAACGTAAAAAAGCAATACTCCAGCGGCGATGATGTTGTCGATGCGCTCTGTGGCGTGGATATTAGTATAGAGGCGGGTGAATTCATCACGATCATGGGGCAGTCCGGTTCGGGAAAGAGCACGTTGCTATCGGTGCTGGGAGGGATGAATCATCCAACCACTGGCGAAGTTGAGATGGCCGGTGTAAAGTTGTACCAACTCCCCGGCGAAAAACTGGCTGACTTCCGGGCGCAGCATCTTGGCTTTGTATTCCAGTCATTCCACTTGATCCCCTATCTGACAGCCATTGAGAACGTCATGGTGCCGCTGGCGATTGTTAAAATGAGCTCCGCGGCAAAAAAGGCTTCCGCACGCTCTGCCCTTGATCGGGTTGGCCTCGGCAACAAGCTCGAACGGCTTCCCAATCAGCTTTCGGGTGGGGAGCAGGAACGGGTGGCAATTGCCCGGGCTATTGTCAATAATCCACACATTCTGCTTGCGGACGAGCCGACCGGCAACCTGGATTCTAAAACCAGCGAAGAGGTCATGGCACTTTTTCGCGAACTGAACGATGCCGGACAGACCGTGGTAATGGTTACTCACAATCCGGAGAACGGAGCGTATTCCGACCGCACAATCCATCTGAAGGACGGGAGGATAGAAAACGTCTAATACCTTATAACTTTCAAAACTTCGTAGGTTGGGCAAAGCAGAGCGTGCCCAACAATTGTGGCGATATGAACCTGAAAAATGCCTTTTTTTGTTAAAATCTTAATCCGCTTTTTCCGCGTGAATCTGCGTCCTTCAAAAAGACTTTAAAACCTTTTTTGGGACGCAGATAAAAGCCGATGAACGCAGATCAAACAAAGACTGAATCAAAATCGTTTTTTGTTTAAAGCTTAAATCCGCCTCCTATTTTTTAATTTCTGCTATATGGAATCAATCGTACTCCTTATCCTGCTTGATCTCCCGGATGATATCCACCCCCTCGAACAACGATGAGCCGACTTTTCCGGTCACATGAACCGGCACATGCTCGCCTTCCGGAAGTACGGCAATAACACTGTCCCACCGGAACTTGACCGTCAGTCCTCCCCATGCTCTCCATGCTCATCATGTTTTATAATGCAAGCAAAAGCCGATAACGTGAACATTATTTCGGCGTTACTATTTGTAATTGATAAAATCAGAATTAATCATTACGATTAGACAGATTAAAGGAGGTATTTATATGAACACCACGAGCACCAAAGTATTGACTGCACATGTCCCATTGCCGCTTGCTGAAAAAGTAGATCAAATAGCCGCTCGTTTGGAACGTTCACGAGGCTGGATCATAAAACAAGCGCTGGGAGCCTGGATAGGCCAGGAGGAAGAACGCAGACGGCTGACATTGGAATCATTGGCAGATGTAGATGCAGGGCTTGTTATTGACCACCAGGCAGTACAAGCATGGGCTGGCAGCCTCGATACCGATACTCCGTTGCCGGTGCCGCACAAATGAAAATAGAATGGACCAGCAAGGCTCTATCCGATTTGGTGCGTCTCTATGAATTCCTGGCTGTAAAGAATAAACTGGCTGCAGCCCGTACGGTTCAGTCTCTGTCTGCCGCACCTGACCGGCTCCTGGATCAAGCAAGGATCGGTGAAAAACTTGAAGAGTTTGAACCGCGTGAAGTCCGCCGCATAATTGTTGGTAGCTACGAAATGCGTTATGAAATACAGGAGTCCATCATCTACGTGCTGCGTCTCTGGCATACGCGGGAAGATCGATAACAATTGAAAGCCTGCTTCCATTACTACAGAAAATTTTTGGGTTAAAACCTAGAGAGGCGAGCCGTTTGGCTCGCCTCTCTTATTATTTGTCGTTTTGATTATTCAGATTACATCATTCTGCCAGGGGTTGAGGTTGTTGTTCCTCCCATCATGCCGCCCCTGAATGCGGTGGACATGTTGCGGAAGGGTTGCCCCGGCGTGATGTTCGGAAGATTCGTCGTCATGGCGCCCATCAGGTTCGACATGGCAGGTTGGCTGTTCGGGTTTGTGCCCCTGATTGAGGACATATTGCTGAAGATCATGCCCATCATGCCGCGGTAACGATTGACATCGACAGTGGTGGCCGAACCGTTCGTACCCATTACTTGCGGCATCTGGCTTCCCATCAGTCCGGCCATGTTCCGGGCGGCCGTGTGCATGGTCGAGTTATTGGCCGCCATATAGTCGGTCAGCATATCCGTTCCTTCCGGCATGCCGAGCTGTGTTCTCAGGTCACTCATCGCCTCCTGCATCGTGGCGTACCTGCCGGTCTCCATCATCTCGCGCAGTTGCGAAGACATGGGGCTGATGAAGTTGCTGCTGACCGTGCCGGATACTGCTGTGGCAGGCATGCTGAGAATGTAGCTGTTCTCCACCGCGGTGCCTGTGTCCTTGTCGATGGTTACCCCTCTGGTTGCCATGGCAACGATCGGATACCTGCCCACATCGGCGGGATCGACGCTCAGAGTATACGCGCCGTTCTGGTCGCTGGTGGCGGACGGTTCACCCGGATCCGGCAGGTAATTGCCGTTTTTGTCCAGGAAGACGGTGGCGCCGACCAGATAGCCGTCGGCTACCTTTCCGGAGATCGAGGATGCCGGGCTGCCTGAAGAGAGGGGGGACGTGCTTGTGCTGCTGCCGCAGCCGGCGATGATGCCGGCCGAAATAATCGTGAGTGCCGTTACTATCTGCGTTTTCATGGTAGGTCTCCTTTTGGGGGTTAGAAATCGTAAAATACCGATAATCCGGTACCATAATCGGGGCTGTTGGTGGTAATCCCCTTGGCGATGTATCCATCGATGCCGGTGTGGCTCGTTGCCTGATATCTCAGCTTCAGCCGGACTTCCAGCAGATCACTGGCCCCGTTGGCCGGAGAGGTGGCGCCTTTGATGAGTAGAATGGGACGGAACCTGTCGGCCACCTGATACCCCACGCCTGCGTTGTAAGCCATATAGTTCCTGAGGGCGAGTTGCGCACTCTTTCCCTGTATGGTGTAGCCAATTTCAGCGAACGGGTTCCAGTTGCCGAACCACTTTGAGATCTCAACCGCAAGCCCTTCATCGAATTCACCGGTTCCCAGCGACTTGTTCTTTTCTGCAGTTGGAAATTTGACAAATACCGTGGGACGGATTTGAGGTATCGACTCTTTCTCGGGTACCAAAACATAGCCGGCTTTGAGGGTGATGTCGCCAAGCCCGCTTTCTGATTGATTCGAACCGGCCGAAGCGGAGGTCATACCACTGCCGGAACCGGACATGCCGCTCATTCCGGTTGCCGGCAGCATCATGGTTTTCGTTGCCGGCATACTTCCTCGGGCGACACTGGAAACAACATTGCTGTTACTCTGGTAGACGAACGGGATTTCCAGCGACAGTCCAAGGCGATCAGTCGGGCCGGCCATAATGATGAAAGGCGCATAGATGGAGTCTGTCCGCGTGTTGCCTCCATATTTTCCGGAACTGA
>JBAYTT010000278.1:0-3829 GCA_041675485.1 Pelobacteraceae bacterium
AGTTGACCGATTTCGTCGTCTGAACCGACCTGAACTTCCACTCCGAGATCACCTGCCGCTACCTGCTCGGCATCGGCAGAAAGGCGCTTCAAAGGTGCGCTCATGGCACGGGAAAACAGCAACACAAATGTTATGCCGATCAGAATGCAGCTTATGAGCAGTACGATAATCCAGATTTTCGCTGATTTCGCAATTGCAAGCGCTCCGTTGCTTTCCTTTTGTGACTGTTCAATATTGATCTTCTCCAGCCCCTCCAAGGCAGCCAACGCACTATTGAACGTTTTGCTGGATGCACCAAGAATGGTCTTTGATACCTCCTCACCGCTGGCTCCCTGAAGCGCCAGCTCCTTTATTCTGGGATATTCGGCTAGATAGGCACTCCAGGCGGCCTTGAATTCTCCGAATAGTTTCTTTTCCTCTTCGGTATCCATGATTTTTTCATATACGGCCTGCTCCTTGGAAAGCTTTTCCACAGATTCTTCGTTACGCTTGATGTACTTCTCCTTGGCATCCTTTTCAAACGCCAGCAGCATAAGTGTCTCACCGCGTCGATGGCTGCCGACAAGGCTTTCGATCAAGGTGATCGAATGAATGCTCGGGATGTCGCTGCCTGCCGTCTGGGCAACGATAGTAGTCAGCCTGTTGTTCTGTACAATTGAATAAATTCCGATTACCGCCGTCAATGCAATAACGACCAGAAAAGTCAGGATCATTTTGGTACCGATTGATAAATGTCGAAACATTTGCGTCCTCCTCAATGATTTACATTTTTGTATGGTGCATCTGAAAAGTTACCAGTGTAATGGGATTTGACAAGTGTTGAAAGTAATTTTAAGGGGTAATTCATAAAACTGAGATGAGACAGAAATAAAAGGACGGAGTGACGCTCACCGAGGAACTGCCTTGGAAACGACTCGCCCTTTCTAAACGCTCTTGCCAGGAGCCATTTGCCGCAAGGTCGTGATGTCACGTAACGGTGGAGCGCCGAACATGCGGTTATACTCGCGGCTGAACTGGGAAGGGCTCTCGTAGCCGACCTGGAACGCCGCGTTTGCCGCATCCATGCGCTCAGCCAGCATCAGGCGTCTGGCTTCCTGCAGGCGGAGCTGCTTCTGAAACTGCAACGGGCTTAAAGCGGTCATCGAGCGGAAGTGGTGATGAAACGTTGAAGTACTCATGCTTGCCTGCTCGGCAAGATTATCGATGCTCAGCGACTGGGTAAAGTTTCCCTTCAGCCAGGCAATTGCCCGCGCTATCTGATGACTCTGGCTCCCCGCAGACGCGATCTGGCGAAGGCGCTCGCCCTGATCCCCCACAAGCAACCGGTAAATGATTTCCCGCTGGATGATCGGCGCAAGAATTGGTATGTCTTGCTGTTCGGCAAGCAGGTCGATCAACCGTTGAAAGGCGGTGAGCAGGGGCTGCGTTACCTCGCCGGTCGCCATGCCGCGGCTTGATTGCTGTGCTCGCGGCCGGGGGAGGTTGCTGTCCACCATCAACTGTGCAATTTCGCGCAGATCAAGCATCAGCCTGAGCCCCAGGTATGGCTTTTCCGGGCTTGCCTTGATGATCTGCACCACCGTGGGGAGATGCACCGACGTGATCAGATAATGGTGCGCGTCATACACAAAAGTGTCGTCTCCGAGTTTTACCCGTTTGGCTCCCTGGGCGACCAGGCAGATGCTCGGTTCGTACATGCCGGTAATCGGCTCGGTCGGTTCAGTCCGCCGGAACAGCGACAGCCCCGGGACGGCGGTTGTATGCAGCTCTTCTTTTCCGGTCAATCGGGCAATAGTTTTTCCCAGTGTTTCAATCGCTGTTTCCACGCCGTTATTATCGCTATCCTGCATAGCTTCACTTTTCATCGTCGTTTCCTCCTGATCAAATACTAACTAATGCCACCTTTTGTTACAACTATTATCCGGTGCTTCGGACTATTAGGCAAAAAAAGGACAGGATTGGTCTACCGGTCTGTTGTTTTCCTGGAGTACGGTATAATCATCAACGGGGCGGAAACTACCTGAAAAACATTATTAGCCTCACGATTACCTCATGATTACTTGGATTTTGAATCTTAAAATCGTGAAGTAATCTCGAAGTAATCATGAAGCTGAAACAGGTTTTGAGTCTGATGTGGAAATACGGTTTCAGGCATAAACAAACAGTAAAAAGGAGAACACAATGAAAAAAAGAATATTGGGAAAAAGTGGTCTGGAGGTTTCGGCGCTCGGGCTCGGCTGCATGGGGATGAGTTTTTCGTACGGCCCGCCGAAGGATAAACAGGAGATGATCGGGCTCCTCCGTACCGCCGTGGAGCGCGGCGTCACTTTCTTCGATACGGCGGAGGTCTATGGGCCGTTCACCAACGAGGAACTGGTCGGTGAGGCGCTGGCGCCGCTACGCGACCGGGTGGTGATCGCCACCAAGTTCGGTTTCGATACAAGCGTCGATCCCCGTGCCACGAGGGGGGGCGGGCCGGTGCTGAACAGCCGGCCTGCGCATATCAAAGAGGTGGCCGAAGCGTCACTCAGGCGCCTGCGCACCGATGTCATCGACCTCTTCTATCAGCACCGGGTCGATCCGAACGTGCCGATCGAAGATGTGGCCGGAGCGGTGAAGGAACTGATCCAAGAGGGCAAGGTCAAGCATTTCGGCCTGTCCGAAGCCGGCATCCAGACCGTCCGCCGGGCCCATGCGGTGCAACCGGTTGCCTGTGTCCAGAACGAGTACTCGCTCTGGTTCCGGCGCCCTGAAGAGGGGTTGCTGCAAACCCTGGAAGAGCTGGGGATCGGGCTTGTCCCGTACAGCCCGCTCGGAAAGGGCTTTCTCACCGGAAAGATGGACGAGAAAACCACCTTTGACAGCACCGACTTCCGCAGTTCCCTGCCGCGCTTTACTCCCGAGGCGTTGAAGGCCAATCAGGCCCTGATCGATCTGCTGGGCACTATTGCAGGTGAGAAGAAGGCAACCCCGGCCCAGATAGCCCTGGCCTGGCTGTTGGCCCAGAAAGCGTGGATCGTGCCGATTCCGGGTACCACGAAACTGGAGCGGCTGGACGAGAACATCGGCGCGGTGGATGTTGAACTCACTGCCGGCGATCTGAATAACATCGAGAATGCCGCAGCAAAGATTGCGGTACAAGGGAACCGTTACCCGGACAAGCTTGAAGAGTTGACCGGACGCTGAGCAAAAGAACGTAAAGGAGATCATAGTTATGCAGAACGTAACTTTGAATAATGGCGTGGAGATGCCGATTCTCGGATTCGGCGTCTTCCAGGTCAGTGACCCCAAGGAATGTGGACGCAGCGTCACTGATGCCCTACAGGCGGGTTATCGATTGATTGATACGGCGGCGTCTTACCTGAACGAAGAAGCCGTCGGCAACGCGATCAGGAACAGCGGCGTGGATCGGCATGAGCTCTTTGTGACCACCAAGCTCTGGGTTCAGGATGCGGGCTACGACAGCACCCGGAAGGCGTTCGAAAAATCGCTGGCAAGGCTGCAACTGGATTATCTGGATCTGTATCTGATTCATCAGCCGTACGGCGATGTCTACGGTTCCTGGCGGGCCATGGAAGATCTGTACCGGGAAGGCAGAGTCCGGTCGATCGGCGTCAGCAATTTCCATCCTGACCGGGTTATGGATCTGATCATTCACAATGAGATGAAACCGGCGGTCAATCAGATTGAAACGCATCCTTTCTGTACCGGGTAGGTCAGGAGCCTTTCGGCTCCTTTCCCCCCTCAGAACCGTACGTGACAGTTTCCCGTCATACGGCTCAAGCCCTCCAAAGTAATCTCCCTCTCGGGATACCCGGCTATCTGTTTC
>JBAYTT010000279.1:0-3769 GCA_041675485.1 Pelobacteraceae bacterium
AACGACAAAACCCTGATCGACCGCTTGATCGTCCTGTTTGCCTCAATCCCGAAATTGTACGTTGCCGATGGTCATCATCGCAGTGCGGCCGCAGGGAGGGTGCGCGAACTGCGCCGTAACAGCAACCCCGGGCACACCGGCACTGAAGAATACAATTCGTTCCTGACGGTCATTTTCCCGGAAAATCAGCTCAACATCATGCCCTACAACCGGGCGGTCAAGGATCTGAACGGCCATACCGTTACCGAGTTCATTACGCATGTGGGGAAGAGTTTTGAAATTATCCCCTCCCCGGTTCCCGTCATTCCTGCAGAGCGCCACTATTTCGGCATGTATCTGGACGGCCGGTGGTACCGTCTCCACGCCCGGACGGCTATAGTCAATGAGACCGACACCGTCAGCAGGCTGGATGTATCAATCATGCAGAACGCGCTCCTCTCCCCGCTGCTCGGTATCCACAACCCGCGCACCGACCAGCGGATTCATTTTGTCGGCGGTATTCGCGGCAACGACGAACTGGTCAAACTGGTGGATTCCGGCGAATACGCAGTGGCCTTTGCCCTCCATCCGACATCGATTCGCGAGCTGATCGAACTGGCCGATCAGGACCAGATCATGCCCCCCAAATCGACCTGGTTCGAACCGAAGCTGCGCAGCGGACTGTTCGTGCATCTGCTTTCCTGATCGCAGGTATTCTTCTGAAGGTTAAAAGACCTCCCGGCATTCAGACGCCGGGAGGTCTTTTTTATTCAAATGGTCAACTGAATATTATCTCTTCATCGCATCATCCATAAGTTTATACGCACAGAATTCCCCACACATCGTGCAGGCACCGTGATCCGCAACCGGCGAATTGGCCCGGTACTCGCGAGCCTTGTCCGGATCCATCGCCAGGGTGAACTGTCCTTCCCAGTCCAGCTTCTTGCGGCATTTCGCCATGGCAATATCCTGCTCTATCGCCCCTTTGACACCCTTGGCGATGTCAGCAGCATGGGCGGCGATGCGGGTCGCAATAACACCGTCGCGCACATCCTGCACATTCGGCAGACAGAGGTGCTCGGAAGGAGTTACGTAGCAGAGGAAGTCGGCTCCGGCGGCTGCCGCAATGGCACCGCCGATGGCGCAGGTAATGTGGTCGTAGCCAGGGGCGATATCGGTCACCAGAGGTCCCAGCACATAGAACGGCGCACCGTGGCAGAGCCTTTTCTGCAGCTGGATGTTGGTTTGAATCTGGTTGAGCGGCACATGCCCCGGCCCTTCGATCATGACCTGAACTCCGGCATCCTGGGCACGCTGGGTCAATTCGCCGAGCAGGATCAGTTCGTGGATCTGGGCGCGATCGGTCGCATCGGCCAGACAGCCGGGACGGAAGCCGTCGCCAAGCGAAAGGGTCATGTCATACTCTTTGGTGATCTCCAGCAGCTTGTCGAAATGTTCAAAGAGAGGATTTTCCTTGTTGTTATAGCTCATCCACTCGATGGTAAAGGCCCCGCCGCGTGACACGACATCCATTATGCGCCCTTCGTTCTTCATCCGCTCAACGGTGCCGCGTGTCACCCCACAGTGTACCGTGATAAAATCGACGCCATCTTCAGCATGCTTGATAACTCCGGCAAAGATGTCGTCAACCGTCATATCGACAATGGCTTTGTTCTTGACCCGCACCGCATCCAGAGCGGCCTGGTAGAGCGGAACCGTCCCGATGCAGGCGCTTGTTTCGGCAATGATCGCCTTCCTGATTTCATCGACCGGACCGCCGGTGGAAAGATCCATGATGGCATCGGCTCCGTATTTGACCGCAATGCGGGCCTTTTCCAGTTCTTTTTCCATATCGGTATCGTCCGACGAGGAACCGATGTTGGCATTGACTTTGGTGCGCAGCCCGGCTCCGACAGCCAGGGGGGTGCCATTGGCATGCTTGATGTTGTGGCAGATGACGATGGTGCCGGCAGCGATGCCGTCACGGATGAATTCGGGAGAAACACGTTCTGCTGCAGCGGCAATCTGCATTTTTTCGGTGATGACGCCTCGGCGGGCATATTCAAGCTGAGTCATGAGCATAATCCTTTGATAAGTTTACTATGAAGCTAGTGCAGCAGTTCGCGTGCCGCCAGAAAATGGTTAACCGGGCTGTGCCCCTTGCCGAGAGACCGGGCAAGGCGAATCGCATGGGTGATAAATTGTTTTGCCCGTTCAGCCGCTGTCAGCAACGGTTGCCCCTGGGCCAGCAGGGCGGCAACAGCCGAAGCATAGCTGCAGCCGGTACCGTGGGTATTGCTGGTGAAAATCCGCTCGGAACTGAAGCGATGGCATTGTCTGCCGTCAAAGAGGATGTCGGTGGAATGGCTACCGGTCAGGTGCCCCCCCTTGACAAGAACGTTTGCCGCGCCCATGGAGTGCAACTCTCTGGCAGCCTGCTCCATTTCCGCCTCATCCCTGATCGATCTCCCTAAAAGACGCTCCGCTTCCGGAACATTGGGAGTCAGCAGGTACGCCAGCGGCAGCAGTTGATCACTGAAAACCTGGACCGCTTCACGCTCAAGCAGTGCTGCGCCCCCTTTGGCAACCATGACCGGATCGACCACCATCGGGATGAGGACCTTCCGCTCCCCGAGGCGTTCCGCCAATGCCGAAATCATGGCCGGAGTATGCAGCATGCCGGTCTTGATAACGTCAATCGGTATATCTGACAACACGGAGTCGAGCTGATCGAGCATGAAACTTGGCGGCAAACCGTGAATCGAAGCAACGCCACGGGTATTCTGGGCGGTCAGGGCGGTCAGTACCGTAGCGGCATAGCTGCCAAGCAGGGAAATCGTCTTGATATCGGCCTGAATGCCGGCTCCCCCGCCCGAATCGCTTCCGGCAACACTCAATACGGCTCCGCGCGGAAAAGGTCGGCTGCGATTAAACAGCAGCAGCAGCTCCGCGGTTACAATTTCGGGGCGAGGGTTCGAAAGCACGGATGAAATAACCGCCACTGCATCCGCACCGGCATCGATCACCCGACAGGCATTGCCGGGGGTTATCCCGCCTATGGCCACGATCGGAATCTTAATCCGGCCACGAATCGACTCCAATCCTTCAACTCCGGGAAGATGCAAAACGTTCTTGCTCCCGGTCGGGAACATGGCTCCGAAACCGATATAATCGGCACCGTCCTGTTCGGCACGCAGAGCTTCTTCCAGATTGTGCGTTGACTTACCGATAACCTTGCCGGGACCGAGCAGCGCCCGGGCAACGGCAATATCGCCATCATCCTGCCCCAGATGTACGCCATCGGCATCCAGTTCTTTGGCAAGTTGAAGATCATCGTTGACAATGAATGTTGCGCCAAAGCGGGCAGAGAGCCGCTTCAACTCGCCACCCTCCACCAGCCGTTCACCGTACTCTTTGCCTTTGGCGCGGTACTGCAGTACCGAAACACCGCCACGCAGCGCTTGGCAGACCCTGTCCGAAAGAGCGGCGCCCTGATCGGTAATCAGGTAGACCCCGGAAATATCGGGCGGCAGTGAAGCATTATTGACGACAAGGCGAAATGGTCTGTCACTCACGCAGCACAATCCTCACAAAAAAACCGCACTGACATACAACATCAGGCGGCTGGATAAAGGTTACATCCCGCAAGCCGCTTTCCTACGCCGGAATTACCCGGTTCAGGTGCAAAGGGTTCCCGCTGTGCAGTGAAAGGATCTTCAGCAACAGACGGATCTCAGTTCGGATGAACTCCCCCAGGGCCTTGTTGGGTTGCTACAGTACTGCAATGAAG
>JBAYTT010000280.1:0-3757 GCA_041675485.1 Pelobacteraceae bacterium
CGCCCATAACTGCTGGCAATTCCCTCCTGCACGAAACCTTCATGACTGGAAAGCGGTTCATAACGTTTTCCGGCAACGGTATAGGGCTTTTGCCCCGTTTTTTGCCGGGAGGATTGGCTTTGGTCCTGCGGTGAATAGCTGCGCTGATGGGTTGCGCACGCGGAAAGCAGAAGTGAGAGCAGAACAGCTGATAGAAACCGGGCCGTGCGTGTATGGGCTGTCATTTGGTTGGTATTATTCTAGCAGCTACTTGTTTTCTTTGTGACATTGATGACACTCAACTGGTCCGCTACCCTTTTCCTGGTGGCATCCTTTGCAAAATGAATGGGCAAACCGCTGATTAAATCGTGTCATCGTGTGCGCCCTGGTTGGTGTCTTGGTTTTATGGCAGGGCAGGCAGGATTCTGCTTTCATTACCGCTTGGTGCAGGTCGTGGTTGAAGCGAACATTACCTTTGGGAGATGCGAAGATGAAATAATGCTCTTTTGTGTCAGGATCGTGGCGTATGGTATATTCGCTCTGAGAAGCCAGTAAAGGGGATGCAAAACAGAGCGTTACAAGGATAAAAACATAAAACTGCTGATAGCGCATGCGAAACTCCTTCAACTTTGACAAGGGCAATAGATAATGCCGATTCTATTCAATAATTGCGTGACGTCTCTCATAGAGTTTAACTGTCAGACGAAAACGGTCCATTTAATACCATAAAAATCTGCATCGGTAAAGGTTTTCTCTCCCTGGTTGCATTCAAATACATCTACACAGGGATTATTCAATCTTGACAAACTATCCAAGTAATATCATCTAATAGCCTTACTGAGACCATTTGAGGCAGTAATCCGGAACAAATTGTGCGAGGATGATCAATATGTCAAATACGTTACCGTTCAATTCAACCATGATCCGCGGCTTGTTCACGCCGCTTCCGCCTGAACAGGCTCAGGATCATACTCCTGGATTCCGGGTTGTCCTGCAGGGAGCTTCCCTTATAGTTCCTGTTGGACCGCAACAGATGCTGCTTTCGGAGGGGGAGTTGCCGTCCATTGTTTCCGAAACGGAGCCGCTGAGGATAGGCCTCTGGCAGGGGAAACCGTTGCGGGTGGTGCGGATAGCCCCGGATGTCATACTGCCTGCGGAGTATGAAGCACTGCCATTTCAGGGGCCTGATACCTGCTTGGACAACACTCTGGCAACCATAGCCGGGCGGGCCGCTCAAATTCTGCATTGGGAACAGCGTAGCTGCTTCTGCTCCCATTGTGGGAGCGCCTTGGTCAGAATTCCGGACGGTTGGGGCAAACGGTGTCAGTCATGTGGCGACGAACATTTTCCTCACATTCACCCCTGCATTATCGTTCTGGTAAAACGTGGTGCCGAACTGTTGCTGATTCGCAATGCTGCCTGGAATACCGGGCGGTTCAGTCTGGTTGCCGGTTTTCTCGATTTCGGTGAATCTCTTGAGGAGTGCGTACAGCGGGAAGTTTGTGAAGAGGCCGGGATAGAAGTGACGAATATCCGCTACGTGGGAAGCCAGTGCTGGCCCTTTCCCAGCCAACAGATGATCGGCTTTCTGGCTGATTACGCCTCTGGAGAAGTCATGCCTGACGGCGTCGAAGTTGTCGAGGCAGACTGGTTTCATGAAGACGCTCTGCCAATGTCTCCGGGTGGTAAACGGAGCATTGCCCGATGGATTATCGATACCTATGGGAAAGGTACGGGCACTGGAATTATTCCTTCTTGACACGAATCACTCCCTTAACCTATCATTTGGCAAATATATCAAATGATAGGTTAAGGTGTCATGCAAACACTGACTACCCACCAGCAACAGGTCTATACGTGTATAAATAAGATCATTGAAGCTAATGGCTCTGCGGGAAATCTTCTTCTAGAATGTGGACAACAGTCTGATCAAGGGCGGTTCTTACGGATGAAGAGGACATTAATAAGGGGATTTGGAGTCTGGGATGACGTATGATACGGAGAAGTTGCCACTTAACAAGATACACGCTCTTGATACCTGTAGTCTGATCGAAGAGAAGTGCGCTCATATTTATCGTCATTTTGAAAGGATGTTTTCTGATGACCCGCATATCGAGGCTCTATGGCATAAAATGGCAAATGATGAAGACAATCATTCTGCTCAATTCAAATTAGCAGCACTCCATCTGGGAAATGATACAAAGGATATTAATTTCAAGGATAAAAAATTATTGGCGGTTTTAGATAAACTGGATTCAATACATCGGGCTGTCGAAACAAATCAGTTATCCCTGTCAGAGGTGTTTGAAATCGCATTGGTTATTGAATTGGATTTGGCAGAGCGTCATATCGAATCAATATTGACCTATGGGGATTGCGGACTTTCGGAGTTGTTTTTGAAAATGGAAAAATATGACCAGGGACATCTTGAACTACTTCAGAAGGCTCTTGATAAATTGAGGTAATAAAGCTCTCTGTACAAAGGTAGAAGAAACTGTTGCATTTTTTGGCGAGAAGAGTACACTTAAATCAAGAAGTAGCACCAAGATAAGTACCGAATATAAGAAGAAAAAAGCTTATATTCAGGGAAATTCGGATGCCACTTCTTTTTTTTGCCATTCCTTTGTTACCTGAATTCCACGCTACTGGTTACCTATTCGGTAACATCCTTTATTTCCTGCAAAATCTCGATCTGTCTCTGCAAGAGATATCTCGCAATCTCACGATCAAGGATCTTGTCCGGAGCAGTGGTGAATCTATATCTCCGTGGCAGGCTTTCACCATCAATTCCTACCAGTACTGCCTGGGTTTTTAGAGAGTATTCGATATTATCCTGTGTATTACTCAATGTGAATGTCAATGAGGTTTCTTCACCAATTTCAAGAGAGCAGGGATGGTTAATTTGAACGCAGGCTCCGTTTATGGATATTTCAACCAGCTTACCTTTTGCCAGTCCGTCAGATGCTGTGAATAGAGCCCTCTGCGGCTTCTCCAATGCCAACCGGATATAGTTTCTTCTCTCCGCCATTATTTCAACATAACAGAGTTTTCTCAATGAAGCGGCACGCCTGTTGAGATTCACGTATTGTACATTTGCGTGAACATCATGATTGAGAACCCCGCTACGGATGAAGGTATAATGATGATTCCTCATGGTGAACGCCTGGTAGGGAGACACGTCGAGGTCGATCATATCCTTTTCAATGCTGATTATGTGTGCGGGGCATGATACGGGTAAGCCGTGGTAGTAATTAATCAGAGTGATTTGAAAACGTGGCTGCCGGGATAATTCTTTACGGAAAATAGATAGAATCTCGGCCTGATCTTCATCAAATGTGTTTTGGATGCGAGTGCTGTAGAGGTATGAATCGTCCATGATGTTTCCATCATACCGTAACGTGTCCATACTTCAAATCATTATTAAGCCTGGATAGTTACATGTTATAGTATTGGTAATGCAGACAATCTGCACGAACCATGATTCATCCTTTCCATGGCCGTGCGTTATCTCCTATGCGATGGTTCGATAAACGTCTATACTGTAAGCTAATTTCAACGCTCTTTAAATCCGGGAACCCAAGACGGATGTTTCACATTACTCCGCCTCAGAAGGGTTTCCCGTGCCTGTTGTACCGTTTCTCCCTGTCAAGCCCGATCCCGGCCTGCTGCTTCAGCAGCAGCACATCGAATCCAACCGCCGTGAATACGGTCTCCAGTACGACCTGCTGACCTTTGCCAACCCTGAACAGCTTATTGCCGCCAATGCCGAACGCAAGGA
>JBAYTT010000281.1:0-3692 GCA_041675485.1 Pelobacteraceae bacterium
CTGCGCCACCCGCTGATCTTCTATTTCGGCCACACCGCCACCTTTTACATCAACAAGCTGACTATTGCTCGGGTCATCGACCGCCGCATCAATCCCCGCTACGAATCCATGTTCGCCGTAGGGGTGGACGAGATGTCGTGGGATGACCTGAACGAATCACATTACGACTGGCCGACCCGTAACCAGGTCAAGGAGTACCGCGACCAGGCCCGCGCCTTGATCGACGGGCTGATCAAGACCCTGCCCCTGACCCTGCCGATCACGTGGGAGAACCCGTTCTGGGGGATCATGATGGGGATTGAGCACCAGCGCATCCACCTGGAAACCTCGTCGGTGCTGATCCGCCAGCTCCCCATCAATCAGCTGCAGCAGCTGCCGCTGTGGGGCATCTGCACCGAGGCCGGTGAACCACCAGCCAACCGGCTGCTGAACGTGCCGGGCGGCAGCGTCACCCTCGGCAAGACGAAGGATCACCCGCTCTACGGCTGGGATAACGAGTACGGCGTGCACTCCGCCGGGGTGCAGGATTTCAAGGCGGCGGAGTACCTCACCTCAAACCGCGAATTCCTGGCATTCGTCGAGGCGGGTGGCTATCGCGAGCAGAAGTGGTGGACCGAAGAGGGGTGGCACTGGCGCGAGTTCAAGCAGGCAGAGTATCCGCTCTTCTGGATCAAGGCCGGAGACGGCTGGAAACTGCGCACCATGGCCAGCGAAATCAACCTCCCCTGGAACTGGCCGGTGGAGGTGAACTACCTGGAAGCCAAGGCGTTCTGCAACTGGAAATCCGCCCAAACCGGGGCGCCGATCCGCCTGCCGAGCGAGGACGAGTGGAACCGGCTGCGCGACATTTGCACCATCCCGGATCAGCCGCAGTGGGACAAAGCGCCCGGCAACATCAACCTGGCCTACTGGGCCTCATCCTGCCCGGTCGATAAATTCAAAACCGGCGACTTTTTCGACGTGCTCGGCAACGTCTGGCAGTGGACCGAGACGCCGATCTACCCGTTCCACGGCTTCGAGATCCACCCCTGGTACGACGACTTCTCCACCCCGACCTTCGACACCCGCCACAACCTGATCAAGGGGGGCTCCTGGATCTCCACCGGCAACGAGGCCACGCGGGATTCGCGCTATGCCTTCCGGCGCCACTTCTTCCAGCACGCCGGTTTCCGCTACGTGGAGAGCAGTGCCCCGATCGTCATCCACGACGACCAGTACGAAAGCGACGCGCTGTCGGCCCAGTACTGTGACGCCCACTACGGGCCGGAACATTTCGGGGTCGCCAACTTTCCGAAAACCTGCGCCGCCATTTGCCTGGAGCAGATGCAGGAGCGCACTATGGGGCATGCTCTCGACCTCGGCTGCGCCCTCGGCCGGGCATCGTTCGAACTGGCTCAGGGTGGCTTCAAAGAGGTGACCGGGCTCGACTTCTCCACCCGCTTCTTCCGGCTTGCCGCTCGGATGCAGGAGGAGAGTTCGCTCCGCTACACGCTGCCGGAGGAGGGGGAGATCGTTTCGTTCCACGAAATCACTCTGGAGGAATTGGGCTTGGCTACGGCTCACGACCGGGTGCAGTTCTTCCAGGCAGACGCCTGCAACCTGCCGGAAAAATTCACCGGCTACGATCTGGTGCTAGCCGCCAACCTGATCGACCGGCTCTACTCACCACGCCGTTTTCTCACCACGATCCACGAGCGGATGAATCCGGGCGGTCTGCTGGTGCTGACCTCTCCCTACACCTGGCTGGAGGAGTACACCAAGAAAGAGGAGTGGCTGGGCGGCTACCGCGAGGCCGGCGAACCGGTCTGGTCGTTGGACGGCCTGAAAGAGGCGCTGGCGCCGCACTTCCGCCTGGTGGGCGAGCCGCGCGACGTGCCGTTTACCATCCGTGAAACGCGGCGCAAGTTCCAGCATACAGTGGCACAGCTGACGGTCTGGTGCTTCGACTCCGCTCAGCAACCGGAAACCAAAGATTCTGCTCAGTAGCAACTAACCGTTGGCTGAGCGGAGTCGAAGCCAACCTTAGCAAGGAAACCTTCATGCCTTACATATACATTCTCGAATGCTCAGATGGCAGCTACTACACCGGGAGTACCCGTGACTTGGAGCGACGTTTATGGGAGCATCAGAATGGAGTGGGAGCACATCATACAGCAAAAAGATTGCCGGTTAAACTTGTCTATTGTGAAGAATGCAACCGTGTTGACGACGCGTTTTATCGAGAAAAGCAGATTCAGGGTTGGAGTCGAAACAAGAAACAAGCGCTGATTGCCGGAGATACCAATCAGATTCATCTGTTGGCGGAATGCCAAAACGAGAGTCATTACATAAACAAAAAGGGTGAATGAAATGACCACATCTACCAAACAAATTATACCGGCACTGTTCGTCGGCCACGGCAACCCGATGAACGCCATCGAGGAGACCGTCTACGCTGCCGCCTGGCGTACTATTGCCGCTTCAATTCCAAGGCCGAAGGCGATCCTCTGCATCTCCGCCCATTGGGAGACTGAAGGAACCTTCGTTACCTCCATGGCACAGCCAAAAACGATCCACGACTTCTACGGCTTTCCCGAAGAATTGTACCAAGTTCAGTACCCCGCTCCCGGCTCGCCGGAACTGGCCGGTCGGGTGAAGTCGCTAGTCAGTTCAACTGCAGTGCGACTGGACGACGGCTATTCCTGGGGGCTCGACCACGGCGCCTGGTCCGTGCTGCGTCGCATGTACCCGGACGCCGACATTCCGACCGTGCAGCTCAGCCTCGACCGGACGCAGCACGCACGTTTCCATTATGACCTGGGGAGTGAACTGAAGGCGCTACGGGAGGAGGGGGTGCTGATCGTGGGGAGCGGCAACATCGTCCATAACCTGCGGATGCTGCAGTGGGAGGCTAGTGAACCGTACCCGTGGGCGGCGGAGTTCGACCGGCAGGCGGCAGAGCTGATTATGGCCGGCGAGCATGACCGGCTGGTGGCCTATCAGGCTTTGGGAGAGGCGGCGCGGCTCTCCATCCCGACCAACGAGCATTATCTGCCGCTGCTCTACGTCCTGGCGCTGCAGCAGCCGGGCGAACCGGTGTCGTTCTTTGCAGAGGGGGTCCCGCTGGGGTCCATATCGATGCGGTCAGTCAGGATAGGCTAAAAGCAATGGAACTCGGATGGATCGGATGAACACGGATAGATCAAAAGACAACCTGAGTAGAATCAATCTCATGCTATAACCGCAAAACAATCCCCTCTCCCTGAGGGAGAGGACTAGGGTGAGGGGGGGAAGGTTGGGTTATATTGCACTCTGCCCCCTCATCCGGCCTACGGCCACCTTCTCCCTCAGGGAGAAGGAAATCCCGGGAGATCAGCAGTAATCAGCAAAAATAAAGGCAATCATGCTTACGTTCTGAGTGTTACAACCGTCGCACCGTCGCGACCTTCATGAGGTTCGCCGGGGCGGTGGCTTTCCACCAGCGGATGGCGTTCCAGCTCTTCCCGCACCGCATCCCGCAGCCGTCCGGTGCCGATGCCGTGAATAACCCGCACCTCGCGCAGACCGGCAGCGGCGGCGTGGCTGATGAACGGCTCCAGCTCAGACAGCGCTTCCTCCACCCGCATGCCAATCAGCTTGATCTCCCGCTGGTCGCTCTCTTCGATAACCGTTTTCCATGCAGTGGCGACCGGCGCTTTCTTCTTGCCTCCGTC
>JBAYTT010000282.1:0-3676 GCA_041675485.1 Pelobacteraceae bacterium
CTGAGTGGCACCGGCTGCGGCCGCCGCTACCGAAAATGCGCCGGTGTAGGAGAACAGATTGAGCAGCCGTTTTCCTTTGACCCGCTGCATCAGATCGCGGCGATTACGGCGCTGGTCCAGAAACAGCCCGGTGTTCAAGCCCTGCTCCAGAGTCACCAGAAAGGTGAGACCGTTTTCCTGAACTTCAACCCTTTGGGGGGCTGCTTTTCCTGTCAGAAGGCGCCCGTAATTTTTACTGTCGCTGACCGCTTCCAGTTCGCGTGTCTTCTGCGGCCGGCTCTTCTCGTAAATTCCATGCGGCGACAACAGCTCCTGCAGAACCTGGGTAACCAGCTTCAGGTGCGGTCGCCAGGCTGAGCTGTAGAGCTGCAGCATCAGGTAGTCGGCATAGCGGTCAACCGTCAGTCCCGGCAGGCCATCCCCTTCGGCGTTCACTAACCGGTATGCGGTGGAATCGTGCAGATCGGCATGGTTGCGGCGCAACGCAATGGCGCTTCGCAGCTGCTTCGTCAGCCAAGAGCGGTCAAGTTGAATCCGCTTTCGATCCAGCACCCGTGCGACGATCCTCTCCTGCGGATCAAGCAGGGCTGTGGCCAGAAAACGACCATGGGTGTCGTGCAGTTCTATCGTCTGTCCGGGAGTTCCGGCGGGCCACTTCCGGGTATAGGCATCGGCCACAACCCAGGGGTGACCCAGGTCAAGCATTCTGGCAGTCTCGGGACCGACTATTCGTGGGGTGTCCTTCGCTTTCACTGTACTCTCCGCACTGTTATTTGGAAAATCTGCCGCCGCAATCGTCCTGGCCGCCGCGAATTTTCTCGACGGCATGGCCAAGTGTTGGCCAGACCGCCTCCAGATTTTCCAGGGCTCCTTTGGGGCTGCCGGGAAGATTGATGATCAATGACTGATTGCGGATGCCGGCAACAGCACGTGACAGTGATGCCATCGGGGTCTTTTCCAGGCTCCTGAGGCGCATCAGTTCGCCGAGGCCGGGAATCACCCGCTCCACGACCTGCAGCGTTGCCTCGGGAGTTGTGTCGCGGGGCGAGACGCCGGTGCCGCCGGTGGTCAGGATCAGGTCGGCGATATCGCCATCGGCCCATTCCGTCAGCACTTCCACAATCTGCTCGAACTCATCGGCAATGATGCGGGTCTGCACGGTACTTACCCCCCGCTCTTCCAGCCAGACCGCCAATGCCGGGCCGCTTTCGTCGACCCGCTCGCCACGTGAACCCTTGTCACTCAATGTAAGGATTGCCGCTCTCATCTATCGTTCCTCCGCATAAGGTTTTTATATATGAACTATCAGCCTCCGTTAAATCGGACTACGATTTTGAGGCCGCATGAGTCGTGAAAGGTAACAGAAACAGGAAGCAAATCAACATTAATTTCCTTGCTTACTACCAGAGCAGTGTGCGCTCGGATACAAACTCCATATTTCTGCCGCTGAGAGGGTCCTTGAAGCGGATCATCCGTGCAACAAGCTGGAGCGGCGTGTCGAAATCATCGTCACGTTCGTCCTGAAGGTCGGGGTAGTACCGGTCGTTCAGGATTCCGAATCCGAGACTGCTCATGTGGATTCTCAGTTGATGGGTTTTTCCGGTTTTCGGTTGCAGGGTAAAACGGGCCCTCTCATTTTTAACCTCCACTAGGTCAATGGTGGACCGGGCATTTACTGTGCCGGGAGTCGTCTTCATCCGGAACCACGGTTCTCCGCGCACCAGTCTGTTCTCAATTGTCCATGAAGCTGTTTCCTGCTGCGGTTGACACGTCGAGAGCGCGTGATAGCTCTTTTCAACAACTCCATTCATAAAGAGAGAACCGTAGAGTCCTCTGCTCTTTTTGTTGACTGAGAAGAGCACTATTCCGGCTGTTTCACGATCTATGCGGTGAAGCGGCGCCAGATCGCCGATGCCGGTGCTGCGTCGCAAACGATTCAGCAGGCATTCGTCAACATAGCGTCCGCCAGGGGTCACGGGAAGAAAATGCGGTTTGCAGGCGACCAGAATCTCGTCGTCGATATGGAGGATTTTTTCAGCAAAAGGGATGGACGGCTCGGTGCTGACTTCGCGGAAATAGAAGAGGCGGCTCTGGGGGACGTATTCGTACTCCAGCGTAATCGGGAGTCCGTTTCCATCAAGAACTCTTCCCTCTGAAATCCGTTTTTCCCAGGTTTCATAAGGAATTGCGGGAAATCTTCCGCACAGGAAAGCGAGGATGGAAGGGTACGGTCTTTCCGTTTTCGGCATCGTAACTACTGAAGGGTGTGTTGAGATTCCCATGAAACATTTCCTCATTCAAAACCGGAAAAGTCATTTAACAGGGATGAACAGGATAAAGGGGATAAACCGCTGGCTTGCATCCTGTTCATCCTTCTGGGTTTCATTGTATTATTACTACTTCCCTCGCCGGGAACTGTTGAATACAGTTTTGGGTGCCCCGCCTGCTGCACCCGGTCGTCCCTGCTGCGGACGTCCGGAAGGTTTGCTGCCGGGGTGGTCACTTTTGAACGGGTTGATTGAACCGACCGAACTCTTTTTGGTTTCGGGTTTACGTGCCGGTCGTGGCTCGCGTGGTGGGCGGGCGAACTCGGCATCCTTTTTGGGGGCCGGGACAGTATAGTCAAAGCCGGGTACCGTTCGCCGCTCCAGCGGCGCACCAAGTTTTTTCTCGATCGTGCGCACCATGATTGTATCGTCGCTGCATACCATGGTAAAGGCATCACCGCTCTTGGCTGCTCGCCCGGTACGGCCGATGCGGTGAACGTACGCTTCAGGGGTGTCAGGAATGTCATAGTTGACCACGTGGGATATCTGTGACACATCGATGCCGCGAGCGGCAATGTCGGTAGCCACGAGAATCTGATAGGTGCCGTCACGAAAACCGTCCAGTGCTGCCTGACGACGATTCTGGGACAGATTCCCCTGCAATGAGGCGGCTTTGTAGCCGGCCTTCTCCAGTTGCTCGCCCAGACGTTTGGCACGGTGTTTGGTGCGTGTAAAGATCAGGACCGAATCGGTATCGGTATGCTTCAGCAGTTCCAGCAGCAGTCCTGTTTTCAGGTGTTGCTCCACCGGATACAGGGCATGGGAAACGGTAACCGGTGGGGCGGTATTACCAACCTGGACGGTTACCGGATCAGTAAGGATGTCGTGAGCAAGCTTGTTGATGCTTGGCGGCATGGTTGCCGAGAACAGCAGCGTTTGCCGTTTTGCGGGGATGTGATTCAGAATACGGCGGATGTCGGGTAAAAATCCCATGTCGAACATCTGGTCAGCTTCGTCCAGCACCAGCACCTCAAGGTGCGAAAGGTTAATGGTGCCCTGTGCGATGTGGTCCAGCAGCCGACCCGGGCAGGCCACCACAATTTCGACGCCGTTTTTGAGTGACTGAATCTGCGGATTGACGTTGACGCCGCCATAGACGGTGACACTCTTCAGTTGGGTCTTTCGGCCAAGGGTCACGAACGATTCATGTATCTGTTCGGCCAGTTCGCGGGTAGGGGCTACAACCAGGGCTCTGACACGGCCGCGCGGGCCGTCCATCAGGCGGTTCAGGACCGGCAGCGCGAAAGCCGCAGTCTTGCCGGTGCCGGTCTGGGCCAGACCCATGACATCGCGCCCCTGCATTACCGTCGGTATAGCCTGCTTCTGGATGGGAGTCGGTGTGACATACC
>JBAYTT010000283.1:0-3627 GCA_041675485.1 Pelobacteraceae bacterium
AGGCCTGCATTATTGAAGAAAATTTGAAACCGCGCCGCTGCAGGAAACCGACCACTCTTCGTTTGTCGCGATCGGTCGCCATTGAATAGCAAAATCCGGGGTAGCGGCGCTCAGCCGCCGACCTGACCTCGGATATTTCATCGCTCTCCGCCAGTAGAGGTGCCAGAATCTCATTGACTATCTCGGGGGAGAACCCTTTGCGGCGCATCTCCAGACGGAGACGAACTCCGTAATACCTTCCGGAGGAAAGCGCCGAGGCGGCAAACCGTTCGGCATAACGCCGGTCATCCAGCCACCCCTCACGCAGAAGGCGAAGAATCACCGTGTCAAGATCCTGCCCGGTTACCTCCCGCGCCTCCAACTTTTGCTGCATCCTGAACACTGAATAATCCCGACCGGTCAGCAGCCGCAAGGCATACTGATAGACTTTGTCCGGCGGTAACGGATCAGTATTTTTCAATATCAAGTTTTTCCGGTTCTGCGGCAGGATCATCGGGTTTGTTTTCAAATCCTTCCCAGGATGCATCCGATGTTGATGAAATGCCGGATATTTTGAGGGCAAAATCATCCGGGTTGGAACTTTGCCGGAGCGCCTCGTCGTATGTTATCAGCTTGTTCGAATAGAGCCTCATCAGGGATTGGTCAAAGCTCTGCATGCCGTACGTGACAAACCCCTGGGAAATAGCGTCATTCAACTGTTTGGTTTTGTCCTTGTCGTCGATGCACTCCCTGACACGGGCGGATGCCAGCATGACCTCCACCGCCGGAACACGCCCCTTGCCGTCAGACTTGGGCACCAGCCGTTGAGAAATAACCGCCTTGATAATACTGGCCAGCTGAATCCGTACCTGACGCTGATGATAGGGCGGGAACACGCCAATGATGCGGTTGATGGTCTCGGCGGCATCCATTGTGTGCAGGGTGGACATGACCAGGTGACCGGTTTCGGCAGCGGTCATGGCTGTCTCGATTGTCTCGTAATCACGCATTTCGCCGACCAGGATAACATCCGGATCCTGGCGAAGCGCACCTTTGAGTGCAGCCGAGAAGGTAGGGGTATCGGTGCCTACCTCACGTTGGCTGATGATACTTTTATTGTCACGGTGCAGGAACTCCACCGGATCCTCAATCGTAATAATGTTACAGGTACGGGATTGATTGATCGCATCGATCATGGCCGCCAGCGTGCTGGACTTTCCGGATCCGGTCGTCCCGGTTACCAGAATTAATCCGCGTTCTTCCTGACAGATTTTTTGAATAACAGGCGGGAGATTAAGCCCCTCCAGAGTAGGTATGATAAAAGCGATTGAACGGAATACCATCGCCACGGTGCCTCGCTGACGATAGACACTGACCCTGAATCGACCCAGGCCCGGCACGGCATACGCCAGGTCAACTTCATAATTTTCCTCGAACATGCGGCGCTGACGATCGTTCATCATTGACTGAGCGGTCTCGGCAACAAAATCGGGCGACAGACGAGCGGCATTAGGAATCGGATGCAGTCTGCCATCGATCCTTACGATAGGCGGCAGACCTGTCTTGATATGGATATCAGAGCCTTTGGCCTTAAACGCAATGGTGAGTATTTCGTTCAGATCCATAGCCTACCTCCGCTGCTACGCAGTCTTGTCTGCTTTGCCTGCCTTGTCAGGGGCCGGTGCCGGTTTGAGTAAATCCATCAGCCTGCCTTCGATTTCGGCAAGAACCTCGGGATGTTCGGTCAGCCAGGTGCGTGAATTCTCGCGTCCCTGCCCGATTCGCTCTTTTCCGTACGAGTACCAGGCACCGCTCTTTTCAATGATGTTTTTATCAACAGCCAGATCGAGCACGTCACCGGTGCGCGAAATACCCTCACCATAGAGGATGTCAAACTCGACCTCTTTGAACGGCGGTGCAACCTTGTTTTTGACAACCTTGACCCTGGTACGGGAACCGATGATCTGATCACCCTGCTTCAGGGTAGCGATCTTGCGGATGTCCATGCGCACCGATGCATAGAATTTGAGCGCGTTACCGCCGGTGGTCGTCTCGGGATTACCGAACATAACGCCGATTTTCATCCTGATTTGATTGATGAAGATCACGCAGCAGTTCGACTTGCTGATAATGCCCGTCAACTTGCGCAGCGCCTGTGACATCAGACGTGCCTGCAAGCCCATGTGGGAATCGCCCATGTCCCCTTCGATTTCGGCCTTGGGCACGAGAGCCGCCACGGAGTCAACAACCAGAACGTCAATAGCACCGCTCCTGACCAGAGTTTCGGCAATTTCCAGCGCCTGCTCTCCGGTATCCGGCTGAGACACCAGAAGGTCGTCGGTTTTGACGCCCAGCTTGCGGGCATAGCCGATATCCAGAGCATGTTCGGCATCGACAAATGCGGCGATGCCTCCCGTTTTCTGTGCTTCCGCAACGATATGCAGCGCCAGGGTGGTCTTGCCGGAAGACTCGGGTCCGTAGACTTCGATCACCCTGCCACGTGGCACACCACCGACTCCCAGAGCCATGTCGAGAGAAATGGAACCGGTGGAAATGGCTTCGACCCCCGGAAGCGCCTCGTCATTGCCGAGCCGCATGATCGCGCCCTTACCGAACTGTTTCTCGATCTGACTCAAGGCCAGCTCAATCGCCTTGTTTTTCTCGAGCGCGTTATTTTTCTCTGCCATAAGAGGTATCTCCTGAATTGATAGGGTATGATAGATTAAAGGGGTAGAAAAATAGCATATCCGACTGTTGTATCGCAAGGTTTTATCTAACCATGCCGTCGTGTCGCATCCATGGCCATGGTACGTTGGGAATCATTCCTGCGATTGCGCATCGTAAAAAATGCACTATGGATACGTACCCTGCTTGCAATGGCTCGGTTCATGGTTGATATTGAACCGGATTTAGGTTTATGATCGCAAACTAAAACGTGCTATAGTGCTGTCTGCTGTAACAATGAACCGCCGCGACCCTTACGCGACTGTACCTAATTTCAATGTACTTTATTGAGGTGCTGCCATGAACTTCCTGCTAGACCTTTATCTGCATCTGAAGATCCGTACCCGCATTTTTTTTCTCTGTCTCTGCTACAGCATGTGCATTATCTTTGCGGTCGTAGCGGGGCGAGTGCTTTCGCCAACAGTTTCCATTCTGTCAACCGCTGTATTTGTACTGCTTGGCGCTCTCTTCAGCGGCCTGCTCTTCTGGTCCGTCAATGATGCCCTGAACAGGATCATCGGCTTTCTATCCCTCATGACGGAAGGCGACCTGACTCAGAAGATCTCAGCCAAACGCAACAATGAAATCAGCTCCATAATTCGCTCCATCAGCACCCTCCAAACGAACATGCGTGATATCATAGGACAAATATCTTTTACGTCGCAGAAGATGGCCCAAGCATCGGGCAATCTCTATACCAATGCCACCCAGATAGCCTCCGGGACCGAGGAAGTCGCACTTCAGACCAACTCGGTTGCCACCGCTAGCCAGGAAATGGCGGCGACCTCAAATGACATCGCGCATAACTGCATGAGCGCGGCCGAGACCTCGAACCGAGCCAGCGACACCGCCCGCTCGGGAGCAGAGATAGTCAAGCGGGCCACCAACGGCATGGAGCGCATTGCCGTCAGGGTAAAAGATACT
>JBAYTT010000284.1:0-3570 GCA_041675485.1 Pelobacteraceae bacterium
AATCATATCGGCATGTTGAATGTGTAAAAAAATGGGCTCCCCCCCCCTTTTACGCACGTTCCGATCACACCTCAATACCGCTCCATAGCCACCCTGGGAATCCGTGTCGAAGCATTTTTGGGGTATTTTCACCCATATCCGGTAAAGAGAGCCCTGTCGGCGCAATGGACAGGGCGGCATGGAACATGCTATCAAAACGCAGCATGCATGCCCGTACCCATGGAGAGTAGCTATGAGTCGCACAAAACAGAATGCATCGCCTTTTGTTGAGCGCAAGCCGGTAATTCTGGCAGTGGACGACGATGCCAACAACCTGGCCCTGCTCCGCGATTGCCTGACCGGGTTCAATTGTTCCGTCCTGGTTGCCGAGGATGGTGAAAGTGCCGTCAGCCGGGCGGATTATGCCAGACCGGACCTTGTCCTGCTGGACATCATGATGCCGGGCATTGACGGCTACGAGACCTGCCGACGCCTGAAACTCCAGGAGAGTACCAGGGACATTCCGGTACTTTTCATGTCCGCCCTGGCCGACTGCGGCCACAAGGTACATGGACTGGGAGCGGGTGCGGTGGATTACGTAACCAAGCCGTTCCAGGAGGAAGAGCTGCTGGCCAGGGTAAGGGTACATTTGAGCATCCGCGATCTGAGCCGGCAGTTGAAGGAGGCCAACAGGCTTCTGGAGACGCGCGTCGAGGCACGCACCCTGGATCTGGCCAACGCCAACCGGGTGCTGGAGGAGGAAATCGCCGAACGCCAGGCCATGCGGCTAGAGGTACAGGAGGAACGGCAGAAGATCATGGCCAAGCTGATTCAGACCAACCGCATGACATCCCTCGGTTTGCTGATCTCCAGCATCGCCCACAACATCAATACCCCGAACGGCGCCATCAAGCTGGCCGCGCAGCATCTTGCCGGTTCATGGAAAGATGCGCTTCCCATACTGGAGCAGGTAACAAAGGAGGAAGGCGATTTTACCGTGGGGGGAATGCCGTTCGGCGTGGCAAAAGGGGAAATCAGGGGGGCAACCGAGTCGATCCTTAACAACGCGGACCGGGTCGAGAGGGTAATACAGGATCTGCGAGCCTACAACCTGGGAGAACGGAATGAGTTCAGCCCGGGGGTGTCTGCCAACCGGGTTGTTGAAGAAGCACTCACCATCATCCGGGCCCATGGGCGCCAGGGAGAAATGTCCATAACCCCTTCCCTCGCCCCCAATCTGCCTGATATCACCGGCAACCAGTATCAACTGGAACAGGTGGTCGTAAACCTGCTCCTCAACGCCATGCAGGCCATGCCCAACTGCATGGGAGCGATCACGATCCGGACCGAGTATTCAGCCGAATCAGCCGAAGTGCGAATAATTGTGACTGACCAGGGAGAAGGCATCCCGCCGGAGGTCATGAAGCATCTTTTCGAAGCGTTTTTCTCTACCAGGATCGACAAGGGTGGCAGCGGGCTGGGATTGTATATATCAAACTTTATTATCTCGGAGCACAAGGGGCGCCTGACTGTAAACTCGGACACGGTGAGTGGCACGGTAGCGACGGTTCATCTTCCGGTAACCGACCTGCCGCCGTAACGCGCGCTCTCCAGCCCCAAAAGCAGGTTATTCGGGGGGCTGATCCAGCCTTCTTTGCAATGTCGGCCGGCTAATCCCCAACATTTTTGCTGCCATCGTCCTGTTGCCGTGCGACATTGCGTACGCGTCTTCAATCATCATAGTCTGAACCTCGTCAAGGGTCGGAAAATTATGAAAAACCGCGTGCAGGGCGAACTGACGGGTGCCGACTTTTCGAACGGCATTTCTACGGTTGACGGTACCGGGAGTAAGGTCGGGGAAATCGCTCAGTTCCAGCGTACCCGTGCGGTTACGGGGAACGGCATTATGAACCATATTGATCATTTCCCGTACATTTCCGGGAAAATCGTACGCGACCAATGCCTGGAAAAGTTCGTCGGACAATTCGGGGGGTGTCCGCCGCATTGATTCAGCCGTCATGGCCACATAATGCTGCACCAGGGGGATTATGTCTTCCCGCCGCTCCCGTAACGGCGGGATATGAAGGGCGTGGGCACTGATCCGGTAGTACAGGTCACTCCTGAATGCCCCCTCGGTCATCAGGGTCCGGAAGTTTCCATTCGATGCGGCGATGATTCTCGCATCACTTTTATGAAGGACATCGGACCCGAGACGGTAATATTCGTTTTGCTGCAACAGCCGCAACAGCTTTATCTGGGAGGCGTTACTCAAATCGCCTATTTCATCAAGGAACAGCGTGCCCCCCTTGGCCTGTTCTATCAGGCCGCCACGGCTTTCGGTCGCATTTGTAAAGGCACCCTTTTTGTGGCCGAACAGGGTATCCGCCAGCATGGTATCGTCCAGGCCCGCCGCATTTACCGTCACCATTCGGCCTTTAAGGTTGCTGGCCTTATGGATCGCCTTGGCAATCAGCTCTTTTCCCACCCCGGTCTCTCCGGTAATCAACACGGGCTGGCGAGAATTTGCCAGGGTTTCAATCACCTTGAAAATGGACATCATCCGCTCGCTGCAGGTGACAATATCGCTGAAATTCTCGGGATCGGAAAGCGGCTCACCCAGAAGGTATCCGGTAAGCATTAAATTTCTGACGACAAGTTCACTGCTTTTGACGGCATTTTTAACAATCGAAACAAGTCGTGTCGTATCAATCGGCTTTGTTATGTAATCGTATGCCCCCTGCTTGATGCAACTCACCACGTTTTCCAGGTCACGTACGCCACTCATGATAATGACAGGGATGTTCGGATACTCCCGGACAATTTCCGGGAGCAGGTCGGCACCCGACAAATCCGGCATGACCCAATCGAGCAGCAGTACGGTATGAGCACCCGATGCAAGGGCCGCAAGCACCTGGGTACTGTCCTGCAAGGGGGTAACATTGGCGATGCCATGAGCAAGAAGCGCCCGACGCGCCCCATCAAGAAACGCGGCATCGTCATCAACGATAAGTATTGAATGCTCCGCTTCATATTGTTTGAACAGCGACATAACAACCCTCCCGGGATTTCTGATTAGCATATTTCCGCCGGATGAGCAAACTATCCCATAACAAAAAGGACCGGCCTTTTCCGGCCAGCCCTTGCATTGTCTGGAGCGAACATCAAAATTCAATGTCCTCGCAAAGCATCCATTTTCACACAAAACTCTCCACCGACCGAACTGGGCCCGGAAGAATCGGCAGACGGCACCCCAGATCGCTGTCCGCCATATCCATTAACTTATTTCTTTTTATCCGCCTTTTTTATTTTTTTATCCGCTTTCTTTTCCTTCGGAGTCTTGGCCGGTGCTTTTTTTTCAGTTTTCTTGCTGTCCTCACCCTTGCTCATAAATATCTCCTTATCATTTCGGTTCTGATGCGGACCCAACAGCTGCATGCCAGTTATCAATATACCACTCTTTTGAACCGAGGCGATATTTTACTCGTTTATTCACAGCGTCCTGTTTCACGTCACCCTGCGTTCAGTGGTTGACACTCCGGAGAGCTCGCGGGCCAACCACTCTATATGCCGTTCATCGGTACCACAGCATCC
>JBAYTT010000285.1:0-3543 GCA_041675485.1 Pelobacteraceae bacterium
GATGTACGAATGCTGCATGCACACGCTCCGCATCTACCTGCTGCGGCTGGGCTGGGTTGCGGAAGCGGCCGGTTCCGTCTGGGAGCCGGTGCCGGGCGTGGCGAGCAAGCTCTGCTGCCGGGGCCAGGTACTGGAAAGCACCAGGGTCGTTACCTACGAGGTTACCATCCGCGAAATCGGCTACCGGCCGGAGCCGTACGTAATCTGTGACGCCCTCATGTACGCAGACGGCAAACCGATTGTCGAGATCACCAGCATGTCGGCCCGATTGACCGGCACGACGCGGGAACAGTTGCAGGCCCTCTGGAATAGGAAAAATACTTCCGTAAATAATTCCCTCCACCTTGGCGGGGGAGGGTTAGGGCGGGGGGGAACTTGCCAGATCGAAAACCGGTCACACCTTCACCCACCCCCTGCCCCCCTCCTTTATGCCCCAGAGGGTACGTCAAGGGAGGGGGAAGCAAAACCTGCTCTCTACACAAAGGAACAGATCCTTGCCTACAGCAACGGTAAGCCGTCCGAAGGTTTTGGCGACCGCTACCGCGTGTTCGACGCCGAACGCAAGATTGCCCGCCTGCCGGGGCCGCCGTTCCAGTTCATGGATCGCGTTACCGCCGTGCGCGGCGAACCGTGGCAGATGACCGCCGGTGCCATGGTCGAGGCTCAGTATGACCTGCCTGCCGACGCCTGGTTCTTTGCCGCCGAGCGTCAGCCACGCATGCCGTTTTGCGTGCTGCTGGAAGCGGCGCTGCAACCGTGCGGCTGGCTGGCCGCCTATGTGGGCTCGGCGCTTACGACCTCGAATGACATCTCCTTCCGTAACCTGGGGGGAAATGCCGTACAGCACAGGATGGTTACTCCCGAAAGCGGCATGTTGACCTGCTGCGCCACCATGACCAAGGTTGCCACCAGCGGCGGCATGATCATCCAGGAATTCGACTTCAGCGTTGCCGACCGCCACGGTATCCTCTACGAAGGCAATACGATGTTCGGCTTCTTTGCCAAGGAAGCGCTGGCCAACCAGGTCGGCATCCGTGACGCCAAACCGTACCAGCCGACTGAGTCGGAAACCGAACGGAGTCGAAGCCTACCCTACCCGGATGCTGCTCCATTCCCGGAACGAAAGCTGGCGATGATCGACCGGATCGAGTTGTTCGTGCCTGATGGCGGACCGAACGGGCTTGGGTACATCCGCGGCATCAAGGATATCAATCCGGATGAATGGTTCTTCAAGGCGCACTTTTACGAGGACCCGGTCACACCCGGTTCCTTGGGACTGGAATCGTTCATCCAGCTGGTAAAGTTTGCCGCCGTGGATCGCTGGGGATGGCAGGATGGTACGATTGTCTCGGCCGTGGCACTAGAGCGGAAACACCGCTGGCTCTATCGCGGCCAGGTCGTACCGACCAACAACCGGGTTACGGTGAGCGCCTGGATCACCGCAGTGGATGATAAGAAACGGATTTTGACCGTAGATGGCTTCCTGTCCGTTGATGGAAAGTTAATCTATCAGATGAATGATTTCACCGTAACCATGGAGTTATAAAGATGAAATATCGCAAAGTCACCATAGAGGCACTTGGCTACGAACTGGCGCCGGTTGTTGTCACCACGGCTGAGCTGGAATCCCGCCTTGAGCCCCTGTACAAGTATCTGCGCATCGTGCCGGGACAGTTGCAGGCGCTGACCGGAATCAAGGAGCGCCGCTGGTGGGAGCCGGGCTATCCGCTTTCCCATGGCGCCATTGCCGCTGCACGAAAAGTGATGTTGTCCTCCGGGGTTTCCGCCGAGGATATCGGTGCCTTGATCTATGCCGGTGTCTGCCGCGAACAGTTCGAACCGGCCACCGCCTGTCGCGTGGCAGCCGGGCTCGGCATCGGCGGCAAGACCGCCGTGTTCGATCTTTCAAACGCCTGCCTCGGTGTGCTGAACGGCATCCTTGACGTGGCCAACCGGATCGAACTGGGGCAGATCAAGGCCGGCCTGGTGGTTTCCTGCGAGAGCGCCCGCGAGATCAACGACATCATGATTGCCCGGATGCTGGAAGAACGGACCATGCAGCACTTTGCCGCTTCTCTGGCAACCCTGACCGGCGGTTCCGGCGCCGTGGCAATCCTGCTGACCGACGGATCATTCTCGGGCTCCACGCGCCGGCAACTGCTCGGCGGAATTACCCAGACCGCGCCGGAACACCATCGGCTATGCCTCTGGGGCGTCACCCCCGACGGCAAGGGTGGCTACGTCCAGTCCATGTCCACGGACGGCGTTAATGTCATGAACTATGGCGTCGAACTAGGACGGCGCACCTGGGATGCCTTCCTCCCGCAGGTCGGCTGGAAAACCGAGGATGTTGACCAGGTGATCTGTCATCAGGTTGGCTCCGCCCATCAGAGCGCGATCCTGAAGTCGCTCGATATCCCGGCGGAAAAAGACTTCAGCACCTATGAATATCTGGGCAACATGGGCACCGTCTCCCTGCCGTTGACCGCTGCCATTGCCAACGAACGGGATATCCTTGAGGCGGGCGACAAGGTGGCGTTTCTGGGAATAGGCAGCGGCTTGAACTGCCTGATGCTGGGGATGGAATGGTAAACAGCCATTTTGTAGGGGCTAAGCAAGGTTCATCTGCTTCGCCCGCCTTTGATCTTTGTGGCAACAGGGCAAAGCAGGTGAATCGCATGCTTTGCCCCTACTATAATCGAAATAAAATGGAACCTGAATTCGTATGAATCTTGATTTAAATAAAGAATATCCCTTCACCGGAAAACGTCTCGACCTTAACGCCCCTTCGACTTCCTTCGACTGCGCTCAGGACAAGCCGCTCAGGACAGGCCTCTCCTATCATTACCTGGATGAGGGTACCGGTTCGCCGGTGGTGATGGTGCACGGCAACCCGTCCTGGTCGTTCTACTATCGCAATCTCGTTCTGGCGTTGCGGGACCGGTATCGCTGCATCGTGCCGGACCATATCGGCTGCGGCCTGTCCGACAAGCCGGGCGACGATCGTTATGAGTACACCCTTTCCCGCCGCGTCGATGATCTGGAACAATTGCTTGACACTCTCGGGGTTACGGAGAACATCACCCTGGTGGTTCACGACTGGGGCGGAATGATCGGCATGGCCTATGCCGTACGGCACCCCGAACGGATCGCGCGTCTGGTGATACTCAATACCGGCGCCTTCCATCTGCCAACAGCGAAGCCGTTTCCGCTTGGTCTGCGGATCTGCCGTGACACTGTAATCGGCACGCTGCTGGTGCGTGGTTTCAACGCCTTCAGCGCCGGAGCGTCACATGTTGGGTGCAAGCGCAACCCGATGTCCCCGGATCTTCGCGCGCTCTACCAGCTTCCTTATAATTCATGGCAAAACCGCATTGCCACGCTCCGCTTCGTGCAGGATATTCCGCTATCTCCCGGTGACCGTGGTTACGACCTGATCAGCTCGGTTTCCGACGGAATCGGTCAGTTCAGCAATCTGCCGATGCTGATATGCTGGGGTGAGCTCGATTTTGTCTTTGACCGGCATTTTCTGGCCGAATGGCA
>JBAYTT010000286.1:0-3538 GCA_041675485.1 Pelobacteraceae bacterium
CCGGTTTGCCGCGGAACGAGGCGAGGAACTGGCGGCCGCTGCCGTCGTATCCGGGGCCATCGGCAGTAGCATCGACCGTGGGCCTTTGACGTGGCGGATGCCGAAGCCGAAAAGAGCAGTGCCGATTATCAGTATTCACGGGGTGGCAGATGACCATGTTCCACCAAACGGCGGAATCAGCCCGCTTAACAGGGGGAATCGCTCGTACCTTTCGGTATCCGATGCTATTGATTTTTGGCGGTTAGCCGACAACTGCGGTACATCGATGGAGGCGACCTCCCATAATGGAGCTGTACACCATCTTGCCTGGCGTGATTGCCGGGACGGGACTGTTGTGGAGTCGTTTCTCCTGGAGGGGTGGGGGCACCAGTGGCCTGCCCCCTGGTTCACGGACCGGCTTGAAATGGGCAGCCCCCTACACGGATTTGATGCCACGAAGCTGATCTGGGAGTTTTTCACGCGGTTCCGCCGCACAGGTCCATGGAACACGAATTGATCAAGGAATAAACTCGTATATGAAAATCCTGCATACATCCGATTGGCACATAGGGCGGGCGCTGTATGGCCGCAAACGCTACGACGAGTTTGAACTGTTTCTCGATTGGCTGATCGGCTGTATTGAGGCTGAAGGAATCGAGGCACTTCTGGTGGCAGGGGATGTATTCGACAACGGCACGCCAAGCAATAGGGCTTTGGAGTTGTATTACCGCTTTTTGTGCCGTGTGGCGGGTGCGGGTTGCCGCCATGTAGTGGTCACAGCGGGGAACCACGACTCTCCCTCGCTCTTGAATGCGCCACGTGAGGTGCTCCGTTTTCTCAATGTTCATGTGGTCGGCTGCATGGCCGAGGCGGCTGAAGACGAGCTGGTGGTGCTGAACGATGCCAACGGAATCCCGGAACTGATTGTCTGCGCGGTGCCATATCTGCGCGACCGGGATATCCGCCGGGCCGAGGCCGGCGAAACCTTTGACGACAAGGGGCGCAAGCTGGTGGAGGGAATCAGGGACCACTACCGGCAGGTGGGGGAAGCCGCTGTTGCCAGGCGCTCCGGACTTGGTGGGAATCTCCCCATTGTTGCGATGGGGCATCTCTTTACCAGTGGTGGTCAGACTGTTGAAGGGGATGGGGTACGGGAGCTTTATGTGGGTACCCTTGGCCAGGTCAGTGCCGATATTTTTCCCGATTGTTTCGATTATCTGGCGCTCGGACATCTGCACGTAGCCCAGAGGGTAAACGGCTCTGATGTGCGCCGCTATTCTGGCGCCCCGATCCCGATGAGCTTCGGAGAGGCTGGACAACGCAAGATCATGGTGGCTGTTACCGTGGCTGCTGCAGGCATAACGGTACAGGAAATACCGGTGCCCGGTTTTCAGGCGTTGATCACGGTGCGCGGTGACTGGCAACGCATTACCGAACATATAGCCGCCTTGAAAAAGGAGCGCGGCTCAGTATGGCTGGAGGTGACCTACGATGGAAGCGAGATCATCGGCGATTTGCAGGAGCGGTTGGGGGAACTGGTCGACGGAACAGCAGTGGAAATACTTCGATCCCAGAACCGGTCACTTGTCGAGCGAACTTTGAGCCGGATGGCGACGGAAGAGACCCTGGATGATCTCACCGTAGACGATGTATTTGCCCGTTGCCTCGCTGCCCATGAAGTGCCGCAGGAACAGCAGGCCGAACTGGTTGCGGCCTTTCGCGAGACCGTTGCCGCACTGCATGAAGATGCCAGTTTGGGGGACGTATGAATAATAAAAAAGACATTACTCACGCGACGACGCGACGACGCAACGAAAGGCTTATAAACAATTCCTTTGTTTTGGTTTTACGTCGCATCGTTGCGTCGTTGCGTGAAACAGGATTTATTATGTTTTGGTTAGTCCGGCTTAGGCAGTCTGTTGTATGAAAATCCTCCAGCTCTCTTTCAAAAATCTCAATTCCCTGGCCGGTGTCTGGGAAGTCGATTTCAAACACCCGGACTATGTCTCCAGCGGTATTTTTGCCATCACTGGGCCGACCGGCTCGGGGAAAACGACCATTCTTGATGCTGTCTGTCTGGCTCTTTACGGCCAGACTCCCCGCCTGAGCAAGATAACCCAGAGCGAAAATGAGATCATGTCGCGGCAGAGCGGCGAATGTTTTGCCGAGGTTGAATTCGAAACGGCCAGGGGCCGCTTCATATGCCATTGGAGCCAGCACCGTTCACGCAAGCTGGCTGGCGGCCAGTTGCAATCGCCACGGCATGAAATCTCCGAGGCCGAAACCGGGGTGATCCTTGAATCGAAATTGAGAGCCGTGGCCGACAAGGTTGAGGAAGTCACCGGCATGGACTTCGATCGTTTTACCCGTTCAATGCTGCTGGCGCAAGGGGGCTTTGCCGCTTTTCTGCAGGCCAGACCCGACGAGCGCGCCCCGATTCTGGAGCAGATCACCGGAACCGCGATCTACAGCCGGATTTCGATCAAGGTTCATGAACGTACCTCTGAAGAGCGCAAACGGTTAGGGGAGCTGCGTGCCGAGCTGGACGTTATCCAGCTGCTCTCCCCAGCTGAAGCGGAGGCGCTGCTTCTTGAAAAGAATGAACTGCAACGGTCGGCTGACTCGTTGACCGCCGAAGCCCGGATTATCCGCGAAGCCCAGTCATGGCGGGAGAAAATTGCGGTTCTTGAGGGTGAACTCCGGCAACTCGATCAGGAAAGGCTTGCCCTTGATACGCGCAAGACAGCGGCTGCGCCGGAATTGGCACGACTGGCGCTGGCAGGCCGCGCCCTGAAACTTGGTGGCGACCATGCCCGACTCATTTCCATACGGACGCAGCAGAGTGCGGAACAGGGCGAACTTGTGGCCGCATCGGAACGACTCCCCCCGCTCCAGCTCGCCTGGCAGAGCGCCTTTGATGCTCTGGAACGTGCCGAGACCGGGCTGGCACGTGCCAAGGCGGACCAGGCGCAAGAGGCTGAGCTGATCCGCAAGACGCGGGAGCTTGACGTCAGGCTTCGCGAGGCCCACATCCAGCTTCACGGCCTATCGGAAGACATCGAAAAGACCGGTCGCCAGAACAACGCGTATCGCCTGGCGGTAACCGGGGGCGATCAAAGCATCAACGAGATCGAGGGAGAGTTGCACGGGGTTGCACTCTTTCTGGCTGAACATCAGGTCGATGCCGGATTGGCCGAATCCCTGACCGGGATCGAGCAGCAGCTGAAGTCACTTAAAATGCTCGATAAACAGTTCCGCGAGACTCCGGGAAAGCTGGAGCGTCATGCCGCCCTGATCGAAAGCGCCAATCTCTTACTTGGTCAGGCTGAAACAGTTTGGCAGGGGATGCAGCAATCCGTCTCAGATGCCGAACTGCGGTTGATGGAGATACATACGGCCGGCGAAGCGCTGCTGCAGGGACGTGATATCTCCATCTGGCGCGATGAAGCGGAAAAACTTGCGACACGGCAGAATCGCCTCGGGACGATGCAGGAAGTCGTGGCACGAATTGACGAAGTCGCTCAAAAGCTGGCTGATCTGAAGCTGCGTGTGGAATCAC
>JBAYTT010000287.1:0-3520 GCA_041675485.1 Pelobacteraceae bacterium
ATCCCCAACTTCAGGTAGACGAACATCCCCATGATGCTGGCCAGCATGAAATAGAGTGCCCTGAGGCCCATGATGGCAAAGATGTTGGAAGTAAAAACGATGAACGGGTCGAGAGTCACCGCAAATATGGCCGGGATCGAGTCGATGGCGAACAGCACGTCGCTGCTCTCGATCATCACCAGCGCCAGAAACAGCGGACTGGCAACCAGCATGCCATTCCGGCGCTTGAAAAACCAGTCGCCGCGCACCCGCTTGGTGAACGGAAACAGCTTACGGGCCAGCCTGACGAGCAGGTTTTTATCCGGATGGACTTCTTCTTCCGCGCCAAAGGCCATTTTCCAGGCGGTAAACAGCAGCAGGGCTCCGAACAGGTAGAACATCCAGTGGAAGGCGGTCAACAGTTCGATGCCGGTGAAGATAAACAGCGCCCGCAACACCAGCGCGCCGATGATTCCCCACTTGAGGATCCTCGCCTGATGTTCGCCGCGAATCTTGAAATAGCCGAAAATCATGATAAAGACAAACAGGTTATCGACCGACAGTGACTTTTCGATGATGTAGCCGGTGAAGAACTCCAGCGCCTTGGTCTTGCCAAGAACAACGTATATCCCTGCGTTGAATGCCAGTGCCAGCGACACCCAGACGATGCTCCAGGTCAGCGCCTGGCGAAATGAAACCGTGTGAGCCTTGCGGTTCATGCCGAGATCGATCACCAGCATGATGATCATCAGCAGCGCAAAGACGCCCCACATTAGTGATTGTTCTGACATCCGTTCCCCTTCTTCAATCGCTCAAAACGATCTTTTACCTTCACCAGCAGCTTTCTGGCCCAGATAAATTCCGTGGCCAGCAGTGCCAGTCCAATCGGGATGACGATGATCGCCGGTCCCGGCAGCACGATCATGGCTATTCCAGCAGCCAGGATCGTGAAGCCGATCACCGAAACGACCAAACGTTTAGCCTGCGCCAATGTTTTGAATACATAATGGTTCACGATATGGTTACCTTGTCACAACAGACGGCTACTGTGCCATCCGCTTCAGGACCTGTTCCAGCTTGCGCAACTCCTCGCCGTAACCGGCCCAGTTCCCCTGGCGTTGCAGGGTAGTGGCCTTCTCATAGATACTCATCGCTTCTTTGGCCAGTGCGGCCGGAGATGCTTTCGAAGCGGTTGTAACCGACGTAACGGCAGTTGCAGCACTCTTTTTGCCACCAAAGAGCCGCTGGAGGGCGAGCTCAAGGTTCTCCTCCATAACGACCTGATCGCCAAATGCAACAATGACCCGCTTCAGTTCAGGCAAACCGTTTTTTTCCGCCGCCAGGAAAAGCGGCTGCACGTAGAGCAGCGACTTCTCTATAGGAATCACCAGCAGGCTCCCCCGGATGACTTCCGAACCGCGCTGGTTCCAGAGCGACAGTTGCTGGGAGATGAAGGAATCCTGGTTGATGCGGGCATCGATCTGTTTCGGGCCATAGATCAGCCGGTCGCGCGGAAAGGTGTAGGCACGGATCTTCCCGTAATTTTCACCGTCGCAGCGAGCCGTCAGCCAGGCTGCCAGATTATCCCGTTTGGATGGGGTGAACGGCAGCAGCAAGATGTACTCCTCAACCTTTTCACCCGGCAGCTTCATGATCGTGTAATAGGGCTCCATCGCCTTGTCGCCGATGACGGGAATCTCCCAGAGGTTCTCCTTGTTGTAGAACACCTTGGGATCGGTCATGTGATAGGCGGCAAACATGGCGGCTTGGACATGGAGGAACTGATGCGGATAGCGGATGTGCCTGCGCAGGTCTTCGCGCATGGCGGAGAGCGGCTTGAAGAGTCCCGGAAACATGCGGGCATACACCTTTACCAGTACATCATTCGGGTCGCTGATATAGAAACTGACCGAGCCGTCATAGGCATCGACAACCGCCTTGACGGAATTCCGCATGTAGTTGATTCCTCCCTTGAGAGGTTTCGAATAGGGGAGGCGCTCCGAATAGGTATAGGCATCGATGATCCATGCGAGCCGCCCCTGTTCGTCAACCACCATATAGGGGTCACCGTCGAAACGGAGGAAAGGCGCAATCTCCCTGACCCGCTGGTTGATGTTGCGGTTATAGATGATACGGCTCTCCACGGTGATATCCGACGAAAGCAGGATTTTTTCGCTTCTGAAGTTGGCGGCGAAGAGCGCTTTTTTGAGCAGTGAATCGATCGTCACCCCGCCTTTTCCGGCGTAGGTCGTGTTGACATCACCGGTGGCGGTGGGATAGCTGAATTCAGGAATTTTGGTTTTGACGACCACATAGTCGTTCGACAGCTCTCCAAAATATATTTCCGGCCTGGTCACCTTGATGTCGGCCAGGCTGACGGCCGGGATATCCTTGACAAAAAACTCCGGCAGCCCTTCCTTGCTGATCCGGCTGACCGGCCCGAAGGTAATGCCGTTGCCATGGGTAAAGATGAGGCGTTCGTTGATCCAGTTCTTGCTCGGGAGATCCGCGTAGGAAAGTTCACGCGGCGACAGCATGACCTGTGAATACTGGCCATTTACCTTGTAGCGGTCATTATCTACGTCATGGAATTTGTAGTAGGTTCTGATCTGTTGCAGCTGGCTGTAGGTTTTGAGCAGCGGGGCATGATCCCAAAGCCGGATGTTCTTGATGGTGGCGTCATTGTTGGCGATATCGGAGGCAGACAGTTTCGAATCCACATCGAACGGCACGGTTTCAATCTTTTCCAGATCATAGCCGAAACGGGTAAACTTGAGATTATTCTTGATGTAGGGAGTTTCAAGCGCCAGTTCGTTGGGGGCAACCTTAAACTTCTGCAGTACCCCCGGATACACCCGAATGCCGATCACGTAGAGTGCAACCACGATGGCCGGCGGCAGCAGCGCCGCACGCCAGGCCCCTTTCCAGATGCCGGCCGCCAGCATGGCACCCGCAAGCGGCGTCAGGAACGTCAGCACGCGAAACGTCAGCAGACGGGCGTGCACATCCGCATATCCGGCGCCGTAAAAAGAGCTGTTGCCGCTGTACAACAGACTGAAGCTGTCTAGATAGAAGCCTGCGGCAATCACGCAGGAAAAGAGCGCCACCAGAACAGCCAGATGCCGGCGCACCTTCCCGTCAAGCGTCGCGCCCCGTTCGGTCAGCAGTATACCGCCGCGAACATAATAAACGGCACCGGTCACAACGGTGGCCGCAATAAGCACGAAACCGGCAAACCCTTTCAGCAGCTCCAGTAACGGCAGGCTGAACAGGTAGAAACCGATATCCTTGCCGATGACCGGATCAACGGTTCCCACATCCATCCGGTTAGCGAAGAGCAGCACCTCTTCCCAGCGCAGAGCCCCCCAGTTTCCCGCAAACAGTGCCAACCCCGCGGTGACGAGCAGGGCAACCGGCTTTACCAGGCGAAGCGCATCATCCCTCTGGATGCGAAAGCTGCCACCACCCGCGACAAACAGAGCGGAATAGGGAAACTGCGCCCTGTTCGCATACAAAAAATTGATCATGACCACGGCGAACA
>JBAYTT010000288.1:0-3465 GCA_041675485.1 Pelobacteraceae bacterium
ACCACCAGGGACGGGCGCTCGATCCCGCTGTCACAGATGGCGCATTTCGAATCCCGGATGGAAGATCCGCTGCTGAAACGCTACAACCGCGAGCCGTACATCTCGGTTCAGGGGGATGTTGTAGATGGGGTCCAGCCTCCTGACGTCACTGCCCAAATTTTGCCCAAACTGGAAAAATTGAAGGCAGCCCTGCCCCCCGGCTACCGCATGGAAACGGGTGGTTCCGTGGAAGAGAGCAAGAAGGCCGATGATGCCCTGGGGCTGCTTTTCCCGCCGATGATACTCCTGATGCTGATCTTCATCATGCTTCAGGTCCGTTCATTCGCCACCATGTTCATGGTATTTGCCACGGCCCCGCTGGGCCTGGTCGGGGCCGTACCAACCCTTCTCATTTGTCATCAGCCGTTCGGGTTTAACGCAATTCTCGGGCTGATCGGACTGGCGGGGATCATCATGCGCAATACGCTGATTCTCGTCGACCAGATTCGACACGATCAGGCGGCGGGACTGAGTGATTACAATGCAATCGTGGAATCCACCGTACGTCGTTCGCGCCCGGTAGTCCTGACCGCCGTGGCCGCCATGCTTGCCTTTATCCCCCTGACATTTTCAAGTTTCTGGGGATCGATGGCCTATGTCCTGATCGGCGGAGTCGGGGTCGGAACGATCCTGACGCTACTCTTCCTGCCGGCCCTCTACGCAATCTGGTTCAAGGTGAAACAGACCGATGCCACTGAAGAAGGAGCCCTTTCATGATCCTTAAAATTGCAATTTTCAGTATAGCAAGCGCCTGCCTTGCGGGCTGCACTACCATGGCGCCGAGTTATACCCGGCCGGATGCGCCGGTTACCGCCACCTGGCCCACAGGCCCGGCCTACAAGAACAACGCTGCTCAAGCGGGTGATCCTGCGGCCTCAGACCTGAAGTGGAACGAATTCTTTGTCAATCCGCAGCTCCAGAAGCTGATCACCCTGGCTCTTGCCAATAACCGTGATTTGCGCGTGGCTGCGCTGAATGTGGAAAAGTCACAAGCCATGTACGGGATTCAGCGTGCTGCTCTCCTGCCGACGGTAAACGCCAATGCCGGCAGCAGCGTCCAGCGCTTGCCGGCAGATGTATCCGGAACCGGGCAATCGCTCATTGCCAGAAATCACAGCGTAAATATTGGAGTGAGTGCCTATGAGCTGGATTTTTTTGGCCGCATCCGGAGCCTGAAGGACCAAGCTTTGGAGCAGTATCTTGCGACGGATCAGGCGCGACGCAGCATCCGGATCAGCCTGGTATCGGAGGTTGCCAATAATTACCTGACACTGGCCGCTGACAGGGAACGGCTGAAACTGGCCCTTGACACCCTTGAAAGCCAGCAGGCTTCCTACCGGCTCATCCAGAGTCGTGTTACAGCCGGCGCCTCATCCGAACTGGATCTGCATCAGGCGCAAACCAGCGTGGATTCTGCCCGGGTGGATGTCGCCCGCTTTACCACGCAAGTGGCGCAGGATGAAAACCTGCTGACCCTGGTTGTCGGCGCTCCGTTACCGGCGGAGCTTTTGCCCGCCGGATTCAGTGCGGTGGGGACGCTACGGGAACTGCCGCCCGGAGTGCCGTCAGAGGTGCTCCAGCGCCGCCCTGACATCATGCAGGCAGAACATCAACTCATGTCCGCCAACGCCAACATCGGCGCCGCACGGGCAGCCTTTTTCCCGCAGATCACTCTCAATACGAGCATCGGGACTTCCAGCAACCAACTGAGCGGACTGTTTTCGCCCGGTTCCCTTACCTGGGGATTCGTGCCGCAGATAACTCTGCCGATTTTCGATTACGGACGGAACAAGGCCGGCCTCACCGTGGCCGAGCGGAACCGGGATATCTTTCTTGCCCAGTATGAAAAAGCGATTCAAAGCGCTTTTCGGGAAGTGGCCGACGCCTTGGCCCAGAACGGCACGGTGGCAGAACAGCTGGAGGCGCAGCGGTCACTCGCGGGTGCTACGTCTGAGAGCTACCGACTCTCACAGATTCGTTACAACAGCGGTGTCACCAGCTATCTGAACGTGCTGGATTCGCAGCGCTCACTCTACAGTGCGCAGCAGGGGCTGATCAGCGTAAACCTGACGCGGCTCAGTAATCAGGTCACGCTTTACAAGGTTCTGGGCGGAGGGAGTGAATGAGATACGTATCTACGAATTCAGGGAAGTACCCTGAACAATCAAACACCACAAAGGAGTAAGTCATGAAAACAACAACTTTGGCAGTACTGTCGGCCTTACTGATGTCTGCAGCGGGTCCGGTCTTTGCCATGTCGCACCAGGAGCGGCTAGCCTGTGCGTGGACAGCCGGTAATTGCTTCGATGAGGCTAAACTCTTGGAGAAGAGAATCACGGAGATCAAGAAGGAAATCCAGCAGAATGCGAATGGCTCACCGGAAGAAGCTAAAAAGCTGGAGAAAAAGCTGCAGGAGGCCATGGATCGGCTGCAAAGAATTGAAGACAATTAGCGTATGGCGGTCCCATGTGGTCGCCCGAAACAGGGTAACCACACGGGGTCACCCTACATAAAAGCGTTTTTAAAACTTAACGCATGAGCAGCAAATCCTTTCGAACCGCAGTTTCACATCAATTAAGTACAAAGGAGCAAAAATGAAGACTCTGTTCGATCCAATCATAATTGCCGGAATGAAGCTGAAAAACCGTATTGTCCGTTCCGCCACCTACGACGGTTTTTCCGACCAGCAGGGGCGCCCGACGGCGAGGCTCTACAAGGTTTACGAGGATCTCGCCAAAGGGGGAGTGGGGGCCATGATCACCGGTCTTACCTCGGTAAGCGATGCGGAACAGCTTGAGAGCGGCCAAATGTCTATCCGTGACGATTCTTTCATTCCCGATTACCGGACCATGACCGATGCGGCGCACAACCACGGAGCCGCGATCATCCTCCAGCTCGCATGCATGGGGTCCCAGAGCTACCACGCCGCTGGGGAAATACCGGTTTGGGGTCCCAGTGTTGTCGAAGACGTCGCCTATAACAAGACACCTAGGGAAATGGGCAGGGATGAGATCGCCCGCATGCAGGAGGATTTCGCGATTGGGGCGAGAAGAGCAAAACAGGCAGGATTCGACGCGGTGCAGCTTCACGTAGCTCACGGGTATCTGCTGAGCCGGTTCCTGACCCCCTACTACAATCGCCGCAGCGACGAGTACGGTGGCTCCATCGAGAACAGGGGGCGGGCGATTTTTGAAACCTGCCGGGCGATACGCGAAAAGGTGGGACCGGCATATCCGGTGCTGGTCAAGATCAACAGCGAAGACTTCATAGAGCAGGGGATGACCTTCGAGGAGTGCCGGTTCATCTGCAAAGGACTCGTCAACCTGGGGATAGACGCCATCGAGGTCAGCGGAGGGTATGTATCGTCACCGCCGAGCGCGGGGCCGTGCCGAAAGGAAGAGGGGTATTTTGGCGTCTATGCGGAGC
>JBAYTT010000289.1:0-3403 GCA_041675485.1 Pelobacteraceae bacterium
CACCCATGAATCTGCTCTTACGGATTCACTAATAATTAGTCTATATGCTGCATCATAGTTATTTGATGAGTTGATCTGCGGATTTGCTGAATCCATACGAACTCTACTAACATTTTTATTCGCAACTTTGATATTCCAACCATTATTTATAAGCGCCGCCTTTATCTCCATTATTGAAAAGCCAGTCGCGGGGACTTCAATTGTTTTGTTTTGCTGTATAATCTCCCCAGTTTTTACAGACTTAACCGTGTAACAGCCTGAAATGGAAATTACGGCCATTGAAACAATTATCAATTTAATCAATATGGTCATTTCTATCCTCCCGCCTGTTTTTCCTCTAGTTAAATATTTGGTTAAAGGTGGACATATACAGGATGGGTCTCTAATGAACAATTGAAATTGCTACAATTAGAGTTTTGTGTCAGAGATCTCTGTCTTTGCAACCTGCATATATTGTCAATTAACAGTGAGTTACATAATCAGGTGTATGGATACCAGCGGGCGGAGTGATAACAAGGAGAGCGGTTTCTTGTTGGAATGTCACCACTGTTCCAGTATATTGCTGCCGCAAGATATTGACGTAAAACATGGCAGACAGAAACTTTTAGGTGTAACTTTAGGTGTAACAGGCAAAATCTAACTGAATATAACTAAACAATTACGGGCTGATACATGGTTTTTTGTATTCCCATGTGCTCCGCCATTCAAGCCGGAAACGTCTTCACCCCCTTACATCTCTCCCTGTTCCACATCATCCACCGATGCTCCCGGTTGACGCAACGGAAGCGTAACCGTGAACAGCGAGCCCACTCCCGGCTCGCTCCGCACTGCGATAACCCCGCCATGATTCCTGATTATGCCGTACGAGACGGAAAGCCCCAGACCGGTGCCGCTCTCCCTGGTGGTGAAAAACGGGGTGAAAATATCATTCACCTGTTCCGGCGGGATGCCGTCTCCCGTATCCTCGATCTCTATCCGGCAGACCTCGTTGTCGATAACTGTCCGGATGGTCAGAACCCCTCCCTGCTTCATGGACTGAACCGCATTCACGATCAGATTGGTGAACACCTGGCCGAGCTGGTTTTCGTCACCCTCGACAGTCACATTACCCATGCCGTACTCGCGCCTTACCTCAATCCCTTCCAGCGGCACATGATGTTTGACTTGCCGCAGGATATCTTCCAGAACCTGATCAAGCGCCACCGGCTTGAGAGCCTTGCGTTGATGCCGGGCAAACGAGAGCAGATTGCCGACGATTGACTCCACACGCGCCACTTGGTGCGCAATGATTTCCGCTTCTTCCCGGTTTGGATGGTCAGGCTTCAGATCGAACATCAGCACTTCGGCGTTGCCACGGATGATCGCCATAGGGTTGTTGATCGCGTGGGCCACTCCGGCCGCCAGTTCGCCGACGGCGGCCAGTTTCTCGGCTTTCACCAGCTCACCCTGCGTTTTGAGCAGCAGCCGGTTTTTTTTCTCCAACTCGGCGGTACGTTCCCGGACCTTGACCTCAAGATCTCTGTTCAGTTGTGTGATTGCGTCTTCCCGTTGCCTGAGCACGGCGGTCATGGTATTGAACTCCTCCGCCAGTTCGCCGATTTCGTCCCCGGAGGAGGGTTCAATCCGCAGATCCCGTTCTCCGGCTGAAAACCGCTGCACCAGGCCTTTCAGTTCCCTGATAGGGCGCGAGAGCAGATTGCCGATGTAGCCGGAGACGGCGATGCCGAACAGTGACCCTGCCAGCAGCACGCCGGCAAAGAGCAGGCCGACCTTTTTCTTGAGGGCCGTATGCGGTTGTTCCAGCATGCCGACGTAGAGTGATCCGATGACGCTGCCGGTCAGATCGAAAATCGGTTCATAGGCGGTGAAATACCAGTCGTTGACCACAAACGCCCGATCGACCCACTTTTCCTTGTTCAGGTTCACGCGGTTATATACTTCGGCGGAGAGCCGGGTGCCGATGGCCCTGTTTCCCTCCAGGGTCTGAACGTTGGTGCTGATGCGGGTGTCATCCAGAAAAATGGTGGCGGTGCCCACATCCTTCCCCTTGAACTGCACCCCCTCGAACACAATCTTCTTGATCCGGTCCACGACCGTATTGTTTCTGTTCAAAAGCACGCCGCCGTACAGGGCACCAACAACGTACCCCTGGCTGTTCCTGACCGGAGCGGAGGCGACCATCACCATGCCTGACGGCTCGCTTTTTTTAATCCCTGGTTTTGCCCGCTCGGTCGGGATTACGTCGATGACCGCCTGACTCGCCAGAGTACTCCCTTCACGCAGTAAACGATCAGGAGAGAAAAGCTGACTTCCTGAAACCACCTCGCCATTCAGTGCCTTGGCTATCAGGGGGTCCTTGTCGAGCAGATCGCCGAAGGCGTTCGGATTACCGGCCCGGAACAGGACTCGCCCGTTATTGTCCACAATGGCCAGGACATCCAGCTGTTCATTGGTTATCATGGCGGACAGCAACGGGGCGATAACCTCCCGATTGCTGGTGGTGACGGCCTCCGCGGCATGGGGCATGCTGGTGGAGAAACGGATTACATCGCGGATATGGCTGATTTCGTTGGAGTACACTTCATGGGCGGAGTTGAGATCGGTGCGGACCTTTTCCTGGGCAAGCACATTGATGCGGGTGTTGATGATGTACATCCCGGCCATCGAACAGAACAGGATGGCGACAAATAGCGGCAGGAGCGAGCCGATTGTCAGTTTCTTGCGTATGGACAGTCGGGGAAACGGCATGTTAAACGGCTTCGACACTGTTCTTGGGAATTGTCAGGCCATAATCGGCGATCTTCCGATCCAGGGTCTTGCGGGTTACCCCGAGAATACCGGCAGTCCGGCTTTTGTGATACGCGTTCTTCTTCAATACCCGGAGGATATGATCCTTTTCGATACTCTCCAGCGAATCCGTGCCATCGCCAAAGAAAGCCGTCCGAGCGCCTGCATCGGTGCGGAGCGGCAGCAGATCGACCGTTATCTGATTCGTCCCGGCCAGAATAACCGCCCGCTCAATGACGTTCTCCAGTTCCCTGATATTGCCGGGCCAGTGATATTCTTTCAAAAGCCGCAGGGCGTCGTCGCTGATGGTATCGACATGTTTTTTCATCCGGGCGGAGAACCGGTTCATGAAGTGCAGGGTGAGCGGTACCAGATCCTCCTTGCGCTCACGCAGAGGAGGGGGGGTGATGGTGATGACGTTGAGGCGGTAGAAGAGGTCTTCCCGGAAGCGCCCACAGCTAACCTCCTTCTCCAGTTCCTTGTTGGTGGCCGCGACAATGCGAATATCGCAGTTCCGAATTTCGGTCGATCCGACAGGGGTGAACTCCCGCTCCTGGATGACTCTCAGCAGCTTTGACTGCAGGGCCAGAGTCATGTCTCCGATCTCGTCCAGAAA
>JBAYTT010000290.1:0-3223 GCA_041675485.1 Pelobacteraceae bacterium
GGTCCAATACCTGAAGTGCGCTTCCCTGGCTGACGATTACCGCCCGCTCGATGACGCTTTCCAGTTCCCGCACGTTGCCGGGCCAGTGGTATTCCTGAAGGGCATTCAGGGTGTCTTTTGATACGGTCTCGATCTTCTTGCCGATTTTTACGTTGAACTTGGCAACAAAATGATTGACGAGCAGCGGGACGTCTTCCGCGCGCTGCCGGAGCGGCGGCATGGTGATGGGGAACACGTTGAGCCGGTAGAACAGATCCTCCCGGAACTTGCCGTTCTTGACCTCTTCCCCCAGGTTGCGGTTGGTGGCAGCGATGATTCGTACGTCGGTTTTTATGGTGCGGGGACTGCCAAGCCGCTCGAATTCGCCGTCCTGGATGACCCGGAGCAGCTTGCATTGCAGTTCCATCGGCATTTCGCCGATTTCGTCGAGGAAGATGGTGCCGCCGTCGGCCAGTTCGAAGCGCCCGATCTGGCGGGCATCAGAGCCGGTGTACGCACCCCGTTCCCGCCCGAAGAGTTCGCTCTCCACCAGGGCCGCAGGCAATGTGGTGCAGTCAACTGTTATCAATGGCCGCCCCTTGCGGGTACTGCTGCTGTGGATGGCGCGCGCGATTACTCCCTTGCCGGTGCCGGTCTCGCCGAGGAGAAGTACGGTCGCATTCATGGGTGCTACCTGTTCGACCTGGGAAAACACGCGCGACAGGGCGTTGCTTTGACCAATGATCTCGCCGTAGTTATAGCGCCGGTCAACTTCCTGCTGCAGGTAGATGTTTTCGGCCTGGAGCCGGTCTTTCAACAGCTTTATTTCCGCATAGGTACCCTGGAGTGAGCCTTCTGCCTTCTTGCGTTCCTCGATTTCCTGGGTGAGCTGCATATTCGCCTTGAGCAGATCGGCCGTCCGGTCCAGTACCGTCTGTTCCAGTGCCACGTTGTTCAGTTCAAGTTTTTTGTACAGCAGCCGCACTTCCAGCATGTTGCGGATACGCGTCTTGATTTCGATCAGATCGAACGGCTTGGCTATGAAGTCCTTTGCTCCGGCTTGCAGGGCTTGCAGCTTGTGGCCCGGTTGGGCGGTTATCACAAGCACCGGCAAGTAGTCGTCCGTATTGTTCTTCTTGAGTCCTTCCATCACCTCGAAGCCATCCATGCCGGGCATCTGCAGATCGAGCAGGATCAGGTCGTAGACGTTGCTGCGGTGCAGCGCGCAGACTTCCTCCGGTTTCATTGTGGCGGTAACACTGGTGTAGCCGGTTTCACTCAGCAATTGCTCAAGCAGAATGACATTGGACTCCTGATCGTCAACAATCAGGATGTTGGCGTTAAGAATCTCGGACTCGGTAATAATCATAGTTGTTCCTTTTTGGTAAACCATAGGTGTTGAGGCTGAAGCTGAAGCTGAAGGGTATCAGTAAACCGCTCTTTCTTCACTCTTCAGCCTTCCGCTTGTCAGTCTGCAGCTTTGCATGCTTCAGTGTCACATCCAGCGTTTCCATGAACTCATTGACCTTGATAGGCTTGGTGAGATAGCGGAAAAACCCTGCTTCCAGGCCTTTCTCGATATCGCGGGGAATTGCATTGGCACTGAGCGCAACTATCGGGATATGTGCTGTTGCCGGGTCTTCGGACAGTATTTTCAATGCCTTGAGACCACTCATACCGGGAAGATTGATGTCCATCAGGATCATATCCGGCAGGGAGAAACGCGCAATCTCGATGCCACTGATGCCGTCCCGTGCACTCAGCAGTCGGATTTCCGGGCGGCGCGCTATGAGATCCTCGACCAGCATCAGGTTTGCCGGGTTGTCTTCAACGTAAAGCAGGGTGTGCGAATGTGCGGCGCCTTTATCGTGGGCTTCGGCGACCGCCGCAAGATCGTCTGCGTGGCCGGCAAATTGTGGTTCTGTCGTCCGGTTCAGTTCGACCCAGAACACGCTCCCTTCACCGACCGTGCTTTCCATGCCAATGGTGCCGTGCATCAATTCGACCAGGCGTTTTGATACCACCAGGCCGATGCCGGTGCCTTCTTCGACGTTCGTTTTTTGTCCAAGGCGGTTGAATGGCTGGAAAAGCTGCTCGATCTGTTCCGGAACCAGTCCCGCTCCGGTGTCCCGGACGCTGATATGAATCAAATCCGGAGAACTCAGGGTGCATGCCACGGTAACAGTTCCACCCTCCCTGTTGTATTTGATCGCATTGGAAAGAAGGTTGATGAGAACCTGCTTCACCCGTGTCCGGTCGGCATTGACAAAATAGGGGGTTTCGAAGCGGGTAAACGTCACGCTGATGCCGCGCTTCTGGGCCTGCGGTTCTATCATGGCTTCGCATTCCTGCATGACTTCGGCGAGCGATACCGGTTCCAGCGACAGCGACAGCTTTCCGGATTCGATCAGCGCCAGGTCGAGGATTTCGTTGATCAGTTCCAGCAGGTACCACCCGGCTTTGAGAATCTGATCGATGCTCCGCTTTTGGGTGGACGTCGGCTCGGGCGCGCCGGATTCTATGAGTTGGGCAAAGCCAAGGATCGCGTTGAGAGGAGTGCGCAGCTCATGGCTCATGCTGGAAAGGAAATTGGATTTTGCCAGGTTGGCTTTTTCGGCAGTCAACTTGGCGCTCTCCAGTTCGGCGTTCTTATCCAGCAGTACCTGGTCAAGTCGTGCCCGCTCTGCTTCGACCTGCTTGCGCGCAGTGTTGTCGGTGCCGATCAGCAGATAGCCGATAATGGCGGCTTGCGCGTCGCGCAGGGCGGTGACCGACACGACCGCCGGGAAACGGCTGCCGTCCTTGCGGATGTAGGTCAACTCGTAAATGTCTTCGATACCGCGCGAAGCCTTGAACACCAATGCTTCGAAGCCTGGCCTGATCGGGGTTCCCAGTTCGAGACTCAACTCTTCGGCGCGTGCGATCACTTCCCGTGGGTCGGAAATGTCGGCGGGGGTGATCTGGTTCATCACTTCGGCGGCCGTGTACCCCAGCATGCGCTCGGCGCCGACGTTGAAGATCTGGATGACCCCCTTGGCATCGGTGGCGATACTCGAAAAGTTGGCACTGTTGAAAATAGCGCTCTGCAGTGCCCCGGCTTTTAGGAGCGCTTCTTCCGCCTGTTTGCGCGCGGTGTTGTCGGTGCCGATCAGCAGGTAACCGATGATGGAATCCTGGTCATCGCGCAGTGCCGTGACGGACACGACCGCCGGGAAGCGGCTGCCGTCCTTGCGGATATAGGTCA
>JBAYTT010000291.1:0-3120 GCA_041675485.1 Pelobacteraceae bacterium
ACCCCTTCTTTTTCAAACAGAGCCAACCCCATACAGATCTTGTCAACGACATTGCCAAGTCCGCCACCCGTTACCATCAGCACCGGTGCATTCAACATCCGGGCAATGCGGGCATTGGACATTTTAATCACTGATCCGACACCGGGGTGTCCGGAGCCTTCAATGATAATGAAATCGCACCGTTTTTCCAATTCGGAGTAGGACCGTAAGATCCGGTCCTGAAGTTCAAGCGGCGAGATTTCCCCGTCTACCACCTTGCGAGTCGTGTCGGGATGAACGACAACAGGCGACATCCAGCGCAAATCTTTTTCAAGCTCAAAGACCTGTGCAATCAGGGCGGCATCCTTGTCCACCATACAACGATGAAACGTAGCTGGCTTGGGTCCCAGCGGTTTGATAAAGCCGACCCTGCGGTACTTTTTTTGTGCCAGGTGCATCAAGCCGATGCTGGTGGTTGTTTTTCCGCAGTTCTGACCGGTGGCTGCAATAAATATTTTTTTTGCCATGATTTTCCCCACTCCGGACTAAAGGCTTGTTCGCACTATCAGTACTACTTTTCAAGTATAGTAGCTATTTATCACCACTACAACACTGTTAGCGGTTTCAGATCCGATACTATTTAAAGCGATAGGGGATAGTAGTCGATTTTTTGTAATGGGGGTACTTATTTAGAAATATTTTGGCCGGAGGATGTGTGTCCCTCCGGCCATGAAAGGAGCACAAATGGCAGTATGTGCTCGTCCAACACTCATAATTTTGGAATCCTAAATTTTGGCCTCTTGTGCATTGGCAATTGTCAGTGAATAGAGCAGCATGGCCTCGCGCATCAGCCTGGATATGCTTTTGCAACTATGACGCGTCAGTTCCTCCAGAGCCTGCTTTTCCTCGTCGCTGATTCTCATTGACACTACGTTATATTTCGGTTTTTTCTTGTACCCCATTGTTCTGGTCTCCTGTTGATGGCTGGTACGTTACCCGTTCATGCTCAGTTCCAGCAGTTCGGTCAGATGCATGAGCTTGACGTCGGGAAGTTGCTCAGTCAGCCCTTTCTTTAGTTGCAGCAGGCATCCGGGGTTGCTGGTTACCAGTATGTCGGCAGCGCTTGCGCGCACCGTGTCAAGCTTGCGTTGCAAGATCCGGTCGGACATCTCCGGTTTGGTGATGTTGTACGTTCCGGCGCTGCCGCAGCAGGCATCGGCTGTTTCCAGCTCCATGTAAATTAACCCCGGTATCAGCTTGAGCAGATCGCGCGGTTCCTTGCGGATTCCCTGGCAGTGGGCGATATGACAGGGATCGTGGTACGTGACCTTCATCGGTAGTGGTTTGAGAAGCTTTGCCAGTTCTTCGGCATGAAGCGCCAGCACCTGCGAGATATCGCGAACCTTGGCGCTGAACGCGGAGGCTGATTCGCCCGCGCCATGGTGCGCATAATTCTTGAGCTCCGCCCCGCAGCCGCCGCAGTCGGTGACAATGAAATCCAGTTGATATCCGGCGAAAATATCGATGTTGGTGCGGGCTGCCTCCTGCAATCCTTCTAAATCGCCGCCCAGCATGTTGGGTGCGCCGCAGCAGACCTGATTTTTTGGAGTGATGACCTTGTAACCGAGCAACGAGAGCAGTTTGATCGTAGCCCGGCTGGCGTCGCTGAAAATCAGACTCATGACGCAGCCGAGAAAGAAGCCGACTGTACCGCGCTCGGCACCAACTGCCGGAGTTACTTCCTGTATTTCCTGACGGAGCGGTTTGGCGGGGAGGGGAGGGAGCAGACCTTCCATCCTTCCCAGAGGTTTGGGGAACATCTTGAGAACACCGAGTGTCCTGACCAGTTTCTGCAGGCCGCTGTTCTGATACAGCCGCATCGGCGCCATGGACGTTTCCAGGCGGTCGGGATGCGGCACCAGCTTGCGCAGGATCAGGTCTTCCATGAAGCCGAGCCCGGCGTCACTCTTCCGTTCGCAGGTGAACTCCGCTACCAGTTCGCCGGCATTGACGCCGCACGGACAGGCCGACGCGCAGGCCTGGCAGTCCAGGCAGAGAGACAGATATTCCAGCAGCCGTTCCGACTGGTCCAGTTCACCTTCCTGCAGTTTGCGGATCAAGGCGACCCGCCCTCGCGGAGAGGCGGTTTCCAGGAACGTTTCCTTGTAGGTCGGGCAATTGGGGAGGCACATGCCGCAGCGCATGCAGTTGATCAGTTTGACGTAGTCCATATCAGAATACCTTGCCCGGATTCAATATCCCCTTCGGATCAAACGCCTGCTTGATGCCCCGCATAACCCGAATACCCGATTCGCCGACCAGCTTCGGCAGATACCTCTTCTTTGCCAGACCGACGCCATGTTCGCCGGTAATGGTGCCCCCCATGGCGATAGCGGCGTCGAAAATCTCGGCAAAAGCGGCGTGAGCGCGCCTGATTTCGTCCTTGTCGCGTTCGTCGGTCAGGCAGGTCGGGTGGAGGTTGCCGTCGCCGGCGTGGCCGAAGGTGCCGATGACGACATTATATTTCTTCGCCGAGGCCTGGATGACCTGCAGCATGGCGGCGATGCAACTGCGCGGGACAGTGGCGTCCTCCAGGATGGTGGTCGGCTTGAGCCGTGCCAGGGCCGACAGTGCGGTACGGCGGGCCGTGGCGAGTTTGAGGGCTTCGTCAGCATCTTTTGCCGTCTGGAAGAACGAGCAGCGGTGCTTTTTGCAAATCTCCGCCACCGCTGCAGCCTCTTCGGCAATCACGACCGGATGGCCGTCCACTTCGATCAGCAGCACGGCGTCAACGTCCAGCGGCAGCCCCACATGGGCGTAATCTTCGACGCATTTGATGGTAACCTTGTCGAGGAATTCCAGGGTCGCCGGGATCACCTTGGCGGCGATGATTGCCGAAACCGCCAGAGCGGCATCCTGCAAGACCGGGAAGTGTGCGAGCATAGTGATCTTACCCTGCGGTTTCGGGATCAGCTTGACCGTGATGCCGGTAAAAAAGCCAAGCGTTCCTTCGGATGATACCAGCAGTGGATTGAGGCTGTATCCGGCCACGTCCTTGACTACCTTGCCGCCGGTGCGGAGCAGCTCGCCATTCGCCAGCACCGTATCCAGCCCCATAACGTAATCGGCGGTAACGCCATA
>JBAYTT010000292.1:0-3105 GCA_041675485.1 Pelobacteraceae bacterium
ACCGGCTGACCGGCAAGATCTGCAGGCCGGGTGAAAACCCGCTGTCGCTGACCGGCCAACCATCGGCCTGCGGCACCACCCGAGAGGTCGGCACCTTTACCCATCGACTACCGGCAGACATGGTGGTTACCAATGCCGCCCACCGCGCCATTGCGGAAAAGATCTGGGGTATCCCTGCCGGGAAAATCCCGGCCAAACCGACCTATAATGCCACCGAGATGTTCCGCGCCCTTGACCGTGGCGATATCAAGGTCGTCTGGAGCCAGGTCACCAATCCGTTCCAGTCGCTGCCGAACCTGAACCGCTACCGCAAAGGGGCACGCAAGGGGGATGGCCGTTTCGTGATCGTCTCCGACATGTATCCGACCAAAAGCACCGAAGTTGCCGATGTGATCCTTCCCTCCGCCTCCTGGGTCGAAAAGGAAGGGGTCTTCGGCAACGCCGAACGCCGCACCCACCAATGGTACAAACTGGTGGAGCCGCCGGGTGAAGCCAGAAACGACCTGTGGCAGACCATCGAGCTGGCCAGACGGCTGGGACACGGCAACCTCTTCCCCTATACGTACGTGGAAAAGGAGATCTGGGAGGAGTACCGCAAGTTCGGTGAAGGGCACGGCAAAGATCTGGCCCCCTACGAAGCCTATACCACGTCGCGGGGCTTGCGCTGGCCGGTCGTGAACGGCAAGGAAACCCGCTACCGTTATGCCGAGGGACACGATCCGTATGTCAAACCGGGCGAAGGGATCAAATTCTACAAAAACGAGAAAGACGGCGGCAAGGCGGTCATCTGGGCCCGCCCCTACGAACCGGCGGCAGAAGCCCCGGACAAGAGTTATCCGTTCTGGCTCTGCACCGGCCGCGTGCTGGAACATTGGCACACCGGCACCATGACCGGCCGGGTTCCCGAACTCAAGCGCTCCTATCCGGCCGCGGTCTGCGAGATGCACCCTGCCGATGCCAAAAAGCTCGGCATCAAGAACCTGCAGAAGGTCAAGATCAGCTCCCGGCGCGGCACAATCATCCTGCCGGTGGATCTCAACGGCCGTGGCAAAGCGGAGAAAGGCAATATTTTTGTCGCATTTTTTGACGAGAGCAAACTGATCAACGAACTCTGCATTGACGCCTACTGCCCGATCTCGGGCGAACCTGATTATAAAAAATGCGCGGTTAAAGTTGAAAAGGCTTAGAAGCTCAATTACTGGAGGTTATCCCATGAGAATAGTGCACCACTGTTTCGCCGTTGCATCCCTCGCTACGCTCCTTGCTCTCCCGGTTGCCGTCTCAGCCGGAGAGGCGGGAAACTACGCTAAAGATGCCGAATACGCAGAAGGCACTCCGCCGATGATACCGCACCGCATCAAGGATACGGCCGATGGCAGATACTGCCTCGGCTGCCATGGATCAGGGGTAAATGGTGCTCCGATGTCCCCCCATCCGGTACGGCTATACTGCACCGGATGCCATGGGCGGGGGGAAGTCAAGGATGCCGGTCCGGTAAAAAAGGGCACAAGGAAATGAACATCAGCAGGAAGGATTTTTTCAAACGGAGCCTGTTCTCGCTCGGGGAAGCCATCTGCACGGCAGGCGGAGTTTTGAAAAGTCCCCCGGAGCCTGCCCTGACAATCCCGAACACGGCTGAATTTGTCCCGATGCCTCATGATGAATTGACTGCAGTCGCCTGCAATGACACCTGCCTTGCCCGGAACAGCGGCTGCTTCGCCTGTATGGAGCGCTGCGAACCGGGAGCGATCAAACTTATTCCGGGAGTCGGCATCCGGATCAATCAGCAGCTCTGCACCGGCTGCGGGAGCTGTGAATACGTCTGCCCCGTAACCCCCAAGGCGATCAGGATGCAGGCTCGAAGCATACCACCATCATCTGCAGATCACGCAGAACTACCATCAGAGAAAGGAGATTCACCATGCTGAAGAAGAACCTGGCCCTTGCGGCGGCCATCATCGGAGCGGTAGCCGTACTGTCGATCCCCGCCCTGACCACCGCCGTCAACAAGCCTGCTACCAAGCTGGCCAACGATGGTCGCGCCAAATGTTACGAGTGTCACGACGAGGTCAAGGCGCTCAAGGAAGGCTCGAAGCATGCCAAACTGGCCTGCACGGTCTGCCATGACAAACTGGACGTCCACATGAAAGATCCGGAGAAGAACAAGCCGGTAACGCTCATCGACCAGGCACTGTGCGGCAAGTGTCACAAAAGCCAGTATGAAAGTTTCTTCAAGGTGAATTACGACGGCGGCGCCCGCAAGGAAAAAGGGACACCTACAGGCCGTTCGCCGATGCAGGACAAGCTGCTGGCACCCTACGGTTTTACCTTTGAGCACAATGAGCCGCGCGGTCACGCCTTCATGGTCATCGACCAGTTTGCCGTGGACCGTTTCCAGGGGGGCCGCTTCCAGTTCAAGGACGGCTGGGAAGGGATCAATAAAACCGGCAAGGTGTGGGACGTGCTGGAAGACAAGGGCAAGGATTACAAGCTGAAGGAATCCGCCATGGCCGGCAACCCGACCTGCATCCAGTGCAAGACCTCCGACCACATCCTCAAATGGAAATTCATGGGTGACAAGGATCCCAAGGCCAAGTGGGACCGCACCTCGAACGTCGTTGATGTGGCCAAGGACACCAACAATGCGGTCGGCTGCATCCACTGCCACGACCCACACGGCACCCAGCCCCGCGTGGTACGTGACGGCCTGATTCAGGCGATTGAGCGCGACACCAAAACCAATATCTTCTCAAAAAACGGCACCACCGACCTGAAGGTGATCTCCTTCCGTGACGGCTTCCGCAAGATCGGTGTGATGAAGAAAACAGATTCACGCATGATGTGCGCCCAATGCCACGTGGAATACGCCTGCGGCGGCGGCACCCAGTGGAGTGACGGCAAAGCGATAAAATACGCCGATCAGCGCACCAACCACTTCCCGCTCAAGAACGCCCTCCAACTGCTGAAGCACTACAAGGAAACCCAGGACTTCTTCGACTTCAAACATGCCGTCACCGGTGCCCGTCTGGTCAAGTTCCAGCACCCGGAAGCAGAGACCTATGCAGGGAGCGTCCACGACAAGGCAGGTGTGCAGTGTCACCAGTG
>JBAYTT010000293.1:0-3008 GCA_041675485.1 Pelobacteraceae bacterium
AAAAATGAGGAATTGAAGGCGCCATAGCCGGTGTGAATTGTCTTGACACCCGCTTTGCGGCTGTGATAAACGACTCGGGCAGCCAGTTTCGGAAGTTTTTGCAGAACGTTGCAAGTAGCACGTGTTTGACCAGGCTTTGCGCTTTTCCTGCATCAGACTCCAGAAACTTAAGCGGTAACCAATCGTTCCGGGCAAGACCGGACAAAAAAGGAGGCAGGAAATGGCACAGGGTAAAGTAAAATGGTTTAACGACACAAAAGGTTTTGGCTTCATCGAGCAGGAAGGTGGCGAAGACGTTTTCGTTCACTTCTCGGCAATCACCGGCGACGGCTTCAAGTCGCTTGCAGAAGGCGATGCGGTAACGTTTGAAATCACTCAGGGCCCAAAAGGCCTTCAGGCTGCAAACGTAGTTAAGAAGTAATTGGCAACTGGTATCGAGAATTCGCAAAAGCCCGCTGAGATCAGCGGGCTTTTTTTGTAGCATGTTTTTTGCGCTGTTCCGATGAACCACGATCCATCCCGGATCCGCCCCACAACAACCCCGCATCACTCTCTCGTCCCAGTTCCTTCAACGCCTCCATCACCTTGAGCCGTTCCGATGGCAGGTGCCATAGCAACAAAGATTTCTGTAAACCCTTCTCACGGTCGCTTGTAGCACTGTAGACCCGCTTTCCGGTCATCGGATCAACCCCACTGTAGAACATGCAGGTGGCAATCGTACCCGGAGTTGGCGTAAAGTCCTGAACCTGCTCCACTTTTATCCCCATTTTTTTGAGTACCAGTGCCAGTTCAAGCATGTCAGCCAATGTACAACCAGGATGCCCCGAAATAAGGTACGGCACGATATACTGACGCTTGCCAAGCCGGTCGCTTTCCTCGCGAAATCGAGCCTGAAACCTTTCAAATGCCTTTTTTCCCGGTTTGCGCATGATGTTGGTTACGTGATCAACCAGGTGCTCCGGGGCAATTTTAAGCAGACCGCTGACATGGTGACCCGTCAACTCAATGAAATATGCGGGTTGCCGCTCCAGCAGATCATAACGCACCCCGGATGACACCGACGTGTGCCGTACCCCATCCAGGGATCGGGCTTCCTTCAGCAGAGACGTTGCCGGCTGGTCGCCGGTACGCAGGTTTATACAGATATCGGGGAAAATGCAGCTTTCCCGCTGGCATTTCTTCATGGCATCGGGGTTATTGCACCCGAGGCCGAACATATTGGCTGTCGGGCCGCCGATATCACTGATAGTGCCGCGAAACCAGGCCTTGCGAGTCAGGGCGGCTATTTCGGCGAGAACGGATTGCTTGCTGCGTGACTGGATTGTTTTACCCTGATGCATGGTGATGGCACAGAACGCACAGCCGCCAAAACAGCCCCGATGGCTGGTGATTGAGGTTTTAATCTGCTCCCAGGCAGGAATCGGTTCGGCATACGACGGATGCGGACTCTTTTCAAACGGCAGAGCATAAACGGCATCCATTTCCGATTCCGACAGCGGGAGCGACGGGGGATTGCAGACCAGAATCCGGTTGCCATGTTTCTGGGCAACACTCTTTGCGGACCATGGATTTTGTTGGAGAAAAGCCAGCCGGAATGCTTCGGCAAATTTTTCCTTGGAGGCGGATATCTCTTCGAAGGATGGTATTTCAACATGTGGCGCATCATACGGAACGCCGGTATTGTATGCCGTACCCCGCACCACCCGGATATCCGACATCCGCTCGCCATCCCGCATCCGCACGGCAACTTCCAGAATCGCACGCTCGGCCATGCCGTAAATCAGCAAGTCCGCCTTGGCATCGAACAGGATCGAACGCCGCACCTTGTTTTCCCAGAAATCATAATGGGCAAAGCGGCGCAGTGAGGCTTCAATACCGCCAATCACCACCGGGACATCCTTGAAGGCTTCCTTCAGACGAGAAGTGTAAACCATCGCAGCACGATTGGGGCGGGCGCCGTGGCGGTTACCAGGGGTATAGGCGTCATCGTGCCGCAATTTACGGGCAGGAGTATAATGGGCCACCATCGAATCCATGGCGCCGGCCGAAACGGCAAAAAAGAGCCGGGGGCGTCCGAGCGCCATAAACGGCTCTTTTGAGCGCCAGTCAGGCTGGGCGATTATGCCGACCCTAAAGCCATGTTTTTCAAGCCAGCGGGCCAACAACGGCACGCCGAAGGCGGGATGGTCGATATAGGCATCACCGCTGACGAAAATGACGTCTAACTCTCCCCAGCCACGCGAGCGCATTTCTTCATGTGTTGTTGGGATAAATGACATGGGTCAGGGGAACAGAGCCAGACCTTCCAGCCCCATCGTTTCGGGAAATCCGCAAACCAGGTTCATGTTTTGCACCGCCTGGCCGGAAGCTCCCTTTACCAGGTTATCAATAGCCGAGACAACTATGATTCGACCGGTACGGGCATCAACCAGTGGAGCAATGTCGCAGAAGTTGGAGCCGCGCACAAAAGATGTCGAGGGGAGGCTGCCGTCCGTGAGAATCCTTACAAAGGGTTCGCCAGCGTAGAATTCCCGGTACAGACTGGCTATCGACTCGTTGTTGAGCGCTTTTTTCGGCGTGGCGTAGATCGTTGAGAGGATGCCTCTGTCCATTGGCGCCAGGTGCGGAGTAAACGTTATTTTCAGCGGCTCGCCTGCCAAAAGGGAGAGTTCTTGCTCTATCTCGGGGGTGTGCCGATGGAGGCCGCCAACTCCGTATGCCTTATACCCCTCGTTAACCTCGCAATACAGGCTGTCAACCTTGGCTGAACGACCGGCTCCGGTGACACCCGAAGCAGAGTCTGCAATAATGCTCGACAGGTCAATCAGCCCCTTTTTCAGCAACGGAGCCAGGCCGAGAATGATGCTTGTCGGGTAACAGCCGGGGTTGGCGACCAGTTTTGCCCCCTTTATCTTGGCCCGCCTGATCTCAGGAGAGCCATAGACAGCCTTTTTCAGGTTGGCAGGATTGAGGTGGGGCTCGTACCACTCCCCATACACTGCCGGGTC
>JBAYTT010000294.1:0-2981 GCA_041675485.1 Pelobacteraceae bacterium
GACATCGATCTCATCCGGGCCGACAAGTTGATAACAGCGGGTTTCTCCATTATCCTCTTCGTAGGTGACCCAGCATCCGAAGGTAACCTGTTTGGGATTCGCCGGAACCGTTGCCACCTTCAGCACTTTCAGACGCGAGCCGATATGTTTCAGCTTGCGGTCGATCTCGCGCAGCCTTTTTTTACCGTAGATGTATTCCGCATTCTCCGAACGGTCACCTTCCGCTGCCGCATCGGAAACTCCCCGGACAGCCTTGGGACGTTCCACTTTCCAGAGGTAGTCGTATTCTTCGCACAGCTTTTTCAAACCTTCAGCAGAAATCAGATTTGTCATTCACAGCTCCAGTGTATAAGACAAAAACAGCCCGCAAGTGCGGGCTGTTTCGTGATAACAGGATATAAAAGCAGATTACTTTGCGACGTCGAGCAGCTCGACATCAAACAGCAGAGTGGCATTCGGAGGGATAACCCCGCCGGCTCCCCGTGAGCCATAGCCAAGCTTGGCAGGAATGGTAAGCTTGCGTTTTCCGCCCACTTTCATGGTCATGACCCCTTCGTCCCACCCCGGAATAACCTGGCCGACGCCGATTACGAACGAGAACGGCTCGTTGCGGTCTACGGAACTGTCGAATTTCTTGCCGTTTTCAAGTGTCCCGGTGTAATGCACCTTGACCTGTTTGCCGGCTGTCGGCGATGCTCCCTTGCCGACAACGACATCGACATATTTGAGCCCGGATGAGGTTGTCACTGTTTTTCCGTTAGCCTTCTTTGCTTCCTGAGCGGCAAACGCCGGGACGGCAAGCAACGCTGCCATAATTACCGATGCTACGATTTTGCTGAAACGCCTCATTCTTGTAAACCTCCCGATCTGTATTGTTGCAGGTGCCGGCAAGGATAGATGGTTTCGCTCCCGCTGGCAACAGGGATTTTTTCCAAGGAAGGAAACCTCACCATTTCCCCGGTCGGGTGCGCCTATTCCCGTGTGAAGAATTTCCTGATATCCCGTCCCATCTGCTTGAACGCGTCACCGGTTTTTCTCCCGGCATCCCGAAACCACTCACCCGTGGACCGTCCGGCTTTTTTGGCCTCCTTCCCCGTTTCCTTCCCTATTTCCTTGAAGCCTTGACCAACCTCCTTACCACCCTTCTTGAAGGCTTGCCCGGTTTCCTTGCCTGCCTCCTTAAAAGCCTGGCCGGTCTCTTTACCCGCTTTTTTGAAGGCTTCTCCGACCTCTTTCCCTTTATCCTTGATTGAGCTGTCAGCCAAAACCGGAGTGGCCAGAAAAAGAGCCATGGCAATACTCAGCACTGTTTTTCGCATATAACACCTCTCATGCCTATTTTACAGCGCCATTACCTGCTGTTGTCCAGATAATATTCCAAATTCGCAGGAGAAAAGCCGGACATCTTGTTTGAGCCGATGATAATCAGCGGTACGCCACGACCTCCCAGTTCTTTGTGCCGCTGCTTGGCACCGCTCTCCTTTACTATGTTGTACGACACAGGGCCTCCACAGTGCGTCCTCATTCTCCACAGACGCGCTTATGACTAGTTGATAGCTATCATTGCATAGCCCTTGTTTTGATATCCAATAAATGAATTGAACACATTGGCCACCAACGTGACCTCCGGGATAAGTCCAGCCGGGTCCGCTTTGAATACACGCATTGCCACGGCACACGCTTCAAAGCGCACTCCTTTCTTTTTCAAGGATTGAAATAGAGCTACGGCCTCATCATCGAGTGCGGCGACCGTCAGAAGTTTCACACCGGGCCCTCGAAAAGCAACTATCATATACGGTGTTATCCCCTGCGCTACCATCCCTTCCAAAGTCTCATCAAAGAGCTTCAGGTTGAACACCAGTTTGTCGAGGTCATCAACTCGCACATCAAAAATAACCTTGGCTGCCTTAAGCCCTGCAAACGCCTCGCGGTCATTCGGTTTTTGAACTGCATGTATCGCGGTGCAACTTGTCAGCATGACCAACATTACAATGACAAAAGTTCGCAAGCGCATTTTGTTGACTCCTTTTGTTTTGTATTTTTTAAGTTATTGACGAAAATATATTGCGACAGTCGTTATAAGTCAAAATATTAATTGCCACAAATAAAAACAGTTTAAACGACTTCCAATACCCTCTACGCAACATGCAAAATTTATACAAAACAAAACTGCCTTGCACAGTTACCGCCAAATCATGTATTCTGATTTACTGAATCTTTGCAGAAAGGATCACCCATGCTTGCAGCACATCTGATCACTGAACTGACTTTAATCGTCGGTTCCGACAACATATCAACCAGCAAACAGGATATGATCTGCTACGGCTATGACGCCACCCAGATGGAGTTTCTGCCTGATGCGGTTGTCCATCCGGCCAATGCCGAAGAGGTTTCCGTCGTCCTTAAAATGGCCAACCGCGAAGGTTTTCCGGTGTTCCCGCGTGGCGCCGGCAGCGGCTTTACCGGCGGCGCGCTCCCCAAGGGGGGCGGGGTCGTGCTGGTCACCACCCGTATGAACCGTATTCTGCGGATCGACACCGAAAACCTGATTGCCGAAGTCGAACCCGGACTCGTAACGGAGCAGTTCCAGATGGCGGTTGAAAAACTCGGCTTTTTCTATCCTCCCGATCCGGCCTCGCTTAAATTTTCGACACTTGGCGGCAACGTCGCGGAGAATGCCGGGGGACCCCGCTGCGTCAAGTACGGCGTTACCCGCGACTTCGTCATGGGGCTCGAAGTAGTGCTGCCCACCGGCGAAATTATCCGTACCGGCGGCGAGACTTACAAGGCGGTGGTCGGCTATGACATGACCCGTCTGCTCTGCGGCAGTGAAGGTACGCTGGGGGTCATCACCAAAATCATCTTCAAGATCCTGCCGTTTCCGGATGCAAAGAAGACCATGCTGACGATCTTCGATTCGATCGACGGCGCCGCAAAGGCTGTCTCGACGATTATCGGCAACAAGATCATCCCGACGACGC
>JBAYTT010000295.1:0-2943 GCA_041675485.1 Pelobacteraceae bacterium
CAGCCGACCGTGTTTTACCGGTGGCAAGCGGAATTTTTTGAGAAGGGTGCCCTGGCGTTTGCCCGTCCACTCGACAGCCGCCAGCGCAAGCAGGAGCAGCGGATCAAGGAACTCGAGGAAAAACTGCAGCGGAAACATGAGGTGCTCTCCGAGTTGATCGAGGAGCATGTCCAGTTAAAAAAAAATCTTGGGGAGATCTAAGAGGTTGCTGGGTGGCCCATGATGTTCGTGATGCGCTGGTTGATTTCGTGAAATGCTGGTCGCGGAAGGCGGAGATCCCCGCCAACCGTTTTCTGGCCTGGCTGAAACTGTCGGCGAGCAAGTACTCCACGTGGCAGGACCGCTACGGCAAGGCCAATGAGCACAACGGGCTTGTTCCGCGGGATTTCTGGATGGAAACCTGGGAGAAGGAGGCGATCATCGCTTTTCACGGCAGCCACCCGCAGGAAGGCTACCGCCGGCTGACCTTCATGATGCTGGACGCCGATGTAGTGGCCGTGAGCCCGAGCTCGACCTAACGGGTTTTGCGCCAGGCCGGTCTGCTGCAGCGCTGGAACCGGAAGCGATCAGCCAGGGGCACCGGGTTCCAGCAGCCGCTGACACCGCATGCCCATTGGCATATCGATGTGACATATGTCAACATCCGGGGCACCTTCTTCTACCTCTGCAGTGTGCTGGACGGCTTCAGCCGGTACATCGTGCACTGGGAGTTGCGGGAAGCGATGACCGAGACCGATGTCGAGATCACCCTGCAGCGGGCCCTGGAGCGATTTCCCGGCGCTCGACCGCGGATCATCTCGGACAACGGCCCCCAGTTTATAGCCAAGGATTTCAAGGAGTTTATCCGGGTGACGGGGATGAGCCACGTGCGGACCGCACCGTACTATCCACAGAGCAACGGCAAGATCGAACGGTGGCACGGCACCTTGAAGCAGGAGTGTATTCGACCGGGGGTTTTGCTGTCATTGGAAGATGGCCGCCGGGTGATGACCGATTTCGTCGATCATTACAACACGGTGCGGTTGAACAGTGCCATCGGCTATGTGGCGCCTGCCGATAAATTGCGGGGGCGCGATAAACAGATTTTTGCAGAACGGGATGCCAAGCTGGAAGCGGCCAGGGAGGCAAGGAGACAGAAACGGGCGAAGTGCCGTATTCCAACCGCCCTGTCAAGGCCAAGCCCTTCGGGCGCTCACGCGGCCTTGACAGGGCGGCCGGAATACGGCGGGCCTGGAAGTGGCGAAGGCGATGGGGCGGCACAAGCCGCCCCCGCCTCTGGCAGGGCTCAGACTCAGGGGCTCAATGGCTTTCAACTAACAACGGTAGTCGGAAATTCCATTTCCAACTGAAGCAAAACAAATTGAAGAAAGGATACTGCAGAGCGGGCAAATTGCGACAGACCAGCAACTCTGACCTGCCGCCGGGATAAATTGAGCCTTGCCCTGTATCTTGGCTCAGAGGATTGTTTTTATAGCAGATTCTGCCATGGCAACAAACCACGATGGCGCCACTCCCATGACGATTATCACTGTGACAAGGATAAGGGAGAGCGAGTTTGTCAGAAAACCAGTCTGTACATTGCCCAGGCCATTGCTGTCGGAACAGAAAGTCATGCGGACCACGGACAAATAGTAGTAGATGGCAATGGCCGTGTTGATTGCCGCTAGTGTTACAAGCAGGAGATGGTCTTCTCGCAGGGCACCGACAAGGAGCATGAATTTTCCGGTAAAACCGACAAAGGGTGGGATCCCGGCGAGAGAAAAGAGCGCCACCGTCAACGTGAGGGCAAGGACCGGTGCACGTTTGTGAAGCCCGCTCAGGTCAGATATCCCGAGATTCTCTCCTTTGGCTGCAACCTGGCAGATAACGAGGAAACAGGCAAGATTCATCAGGGCATAGCCGACGATATAGTACAGGGAGTTGGCATAACCGGACAACTTGAAAGTCAACAGGCCAAGGAGAATGAAACCAGCGTGGGCGATGCCGGAAAATCCGAGCATGCGCTTGAGGTCCTTTTGTACCAGCGCCGAGAGATTACCATAGAACATCGAGAGAACGGCGCAGACCATGAGAAGATTGAGGACCATCTCGCCCTGATGGCTGGCCAGAGATGTCAGACGAATGAGCAAGGCCACGGCCGCCATTTTCGGCACAGCCGCGATGAACGCTGTGGTTTCGTTCGCTGCTCCCTCGTACACATCAGGAACCCAGAAGTGGAACGGAAAAATGGCGAGCTTGTAGAAAAAGCCGGCCAGAATCATGAGCATAGCGACGACTGCAGCTGGACGGTTGGCCAGGACCGGCAACTGTTGGGCGATACCGTCAAGGCTGGTGGTGCCGGTCAGACCGAAGATATAACTCATGCCGAAGAGCATGAAACCGGTGGCCATAACGCCGAACAGCAGGTACTTGATGCCCGCCTCCATCTGGAAAAAGATGCCTGTGGAGGTGGTTCGCATCGGCACCATGATATAAACGGCAAACGATGACAACTCCAGGGCGATGAAGATGGCCAGCAGTTCGATGCTGGAAACCAGCATCATCAGGCCAAGATTGGATACAAGGAGAAAAAGGTAGTATTCGGGGCGAGAATCCTGCTTGATCCCTGTAAGGCCGTTGCCGAACAGGAAAACGACGAGAGTGGCTGCCGCTATCAATACTTTAAAGACCTGGGAGAACAAATCGACCCGATATGCCCCATAGAACAGGTCTCCTCCCTGGTTGAGACAGAGCACGGTTGTAAAAAGTATGACGGCTGCGGCAGTGACTGCACAATTCTTGATTGTCGCCTTGCTGGGCTGTCCGAGAGTCAGCAGGAAGAAGAGAAGGCCGGCGCCGAGAATCGTCAATTCAGGAAGAAAGAGCATCGTGGTACCTTGGATGGTCGTTGTGTGTTAGTCAGCGATCAGTACATGCCAGCTGCGGTGATCGCATGCTGGTAAA
>JBAYTT010000296.1:0-2757 GCA_041675485.1 Pelobacteraceae bacterium
AGCGCGACTTTTGCCTTGTACTGGCTGGTAAAGCTTTTACGATTCTTTTCGCTCATTGCCTGCTCATTTTTATCGCAGGCTACCATCTTAAACTATTGTCCGGAATCCGGGGTCCACTATATTGTTAGCAATGGTGGTAAACGTGCAGCCTAAAAAAACTGTTGACCTTAAAGATGCAACGAAGGGGCTTGGATATGGCATTCAGGCATATCTGATCTGGGGTATATTTCCGGTTTATTTCAAAGCGCTGTCTGGAGTGCCGCCTCTTCAGGTTGTATGTCACCGAATCGTCTGGTCGGTATTATTTTTGTGGATAATTATATTCTGGCGTGATCAATGGAGACCGATCCTGAGGTGGTCCTGGTTTGTGAGACAGCCTGAGGGGTAGAATAAGCAATGAGCCGATGTTGTTGTGGTTTCTGGCTTCAGGCAGCCTGTTTCAGTTTTTCCAGTCCTTGGAAATAAGCCTCATCCGGTGTCCGCTTGTCAAGTGACGAATGTTTCCGTTTTTCGTTGTAATGAGTAAACCAGATTGCCAGGTCTTTGAAAAGCTCAGCTCCGGTTTCGTATGCCTTCAGGTAGATTCTCTCGTATTTCAGGGTGCGCCAGAGTCTCTCGATGAAGATGTTGTCCTTGAACCGCCCCTTGCCGTCCATGCTGATCCTGATGTTCCAGGTCTTGAGGACAGAGGTGAAAGCTTCGCTGGTAAACTGGCATCCCTGATCGGTGTTGAATATCTCCGGGGCGCCGTATTTGAACAATGCGTCCTTCAGCGCTTCGACACAGAATCTGGTGTCCAGCGTGTTGGACAACCGCCAGGACAGAACACGTCTGGTGGCCCAGTCCATGATCGCTATCAGGTACATGTGTCCCCGTGCCATGGGGAGATAGGTGATGTCGGTTGCCCAGACCTGATTGGGCCTGTCAATGGTTATTCCCCGCAGCAGGTAGGGATAGACCGGATGTTTCGGCTGTCGCTTGCTGGTGCCGGGTTTGGGGGCCAAGGACTCGATACGCATAACCTGCATCAGGCGGCGCACACGATCCCTCCCCACAGGGACTTCCGGAGTTGTGAGCTGATCAACAAAGGAGCGGCTGCCCATCCAGGGATGCTCCATGTAGAGTTCGTCAATCCTGCGCATCAGTTCCAGGTCGCCCTGCCGAAGCCCTGAAGCCGGCCCACGGTAATAACTGGCACGCGGCAGGCCCAGGAGCTGGCAGCGACGCTCAATGGAAACTTCAGGGTGACCGGTTGCAATCACTTGTTGTTTCTGCGCCCGGTCAAGTTCAGTCCGGGCAGATGCGACAAAAAATCATTCTCAACCTTGAGCTTGCCGATCATGCGGTGAAGCTCGGCCACTTCGGCCTCATGGTTGACTTCTTTTTTCTTGCCCTTGCCAAAAAGGTCTGAGTCGCTTTCAATCAATTCCTGCTTCCAGCGGGTGATCTGGGTCGAGTGGACCTTGTACTCGCTTGCAATCTCTGCCAGAGTCTTTGACTCAGACATAGCGGCCAAGGCAACCTTGGCTTTAAATTCTGCGCTGTGATGTGTACGATGGTGCGGCATAGAACCTCTCCTTTCAAATCAGGTCGGTTCATTGCTTACACACATGTCTCAAAAAGCGCAATCACTTCCGTTTTGAATCCCAAAACGTACGGGGTAAGTCTGAGTTGTGACGAATGCAATATTTCAATTTTATCAGAACTTTATTATTTGATAAAAAATCAAGTTCGCAAGGTGGCAATATATAAAAACATGAAGCTTCGTATGTAATCCGGTCGAGATCTTCACATTCACAGGCTAAAATATGTGTGGCATGTTAAAAACATGAATATACTCAGTATGATATGTTAAGTATTCCCTTTCAAAAACTACATATTCTCCATTTTGCGGGCTTTATCTGGTGTTCTTAAAATAATACTATATTTTAAATTATACAGGTCAGTATATTGATTTAACAGTCTGTTATGTATATGATAAATGTACCTTTATCTGGTATGTAAAGTAATATATAAGCGCATCTATCTAGAAACGAAAACAATGTTTGGCATGTAGTGTGCAAGATCAAAGATGTTGCTTGTCCGTATTTGACGCCAGTGTTCAGCGGGAAGCTGGAATGCAGTAAACCCCTCTGAAATGTTTTCCTCTGCCAAGCGATCAGGCGGGGTGCTGACTTTTCGTAACGTTCCAGAAGTTGAGAAAGAAGTCTTTTAGCATCGTCTTCAGAAGGGGCGTTAAAAATATTTCTGATATCGGCGGCGACCTTCTTTTTCAACTCCATCTTTGGTACGTATGATTGGGTATTCTGCTGCAAATGGGATTGACAGCGCTGCCATGGAATACTTGGAAAGACCGCTCTGCGTGCCGATTTAAGGCCTTCGTGTGCATCACTAATGAACAGCTTTACTCCATGAAGCCCACGTGCTTGCAGTTGTTTAAGAAAATCACGCCAATGCGCTTCTTGCTCCGAAATAGCGACCGAAGTGCCTAAAATTTGGCGTGTACCGGATTCAGAGACACCAATAGCAACCAGCGAGCCGTACTGAAGTGAATCTGCTCAACCAGTTTGACGTTATCTGGAATCGAATACAGCAATTGCAACAACATTGGGCAGTGATTGTTTATAAAACATCTTATTAACTAAGGAGGATAATATTAAGTGAACAAAACAGGATCATTATCAAATTTACGAATATTGGATTTTACTGGAGAACTTGGACCTTATGCCGCGAAGCTGTATGCTGGCTTGGGTGCTG
>JBAYTT010000297.1:0-2744 GCA_041675485.1 Pelobacteraceae bacterium
CAACACCACGCCGCCTGGTGCTGGTAGTGAAGGGTATTCCGGCGGTACAGCCGGACGCGGAAATTACCGCTACCGGCCCATCGGTCAAGGCAGCCTACGACGCAAACGGCAAGCCGACCAAGGCCGCAGAAGGCTTTGCCCGTGGGCAGGGAGTCGATGTTGCGGCCCTTCAGACAATTACCACTGATAAAGGTGAGTATCTGTTCGTCAGCAAACAGGAGGTCGGCCGACCAACCTATGAGATTCTGACGGAACTGCTGCCGGCATTGGTCGCGAACATCCCCTTCAAGAAATCTATGCGCTGGGGGAATCAGGAAGTACGCTTCGCACGCCCGATTCACTGGATCGTGGCGCTGTTCGATGGAACAGTTGTCCCCTTTTCCTTCGGCACGATTGAGAGTGGCAAGCTCTCGCGCGGGCACCGCTTCATGGCCAACACTACCTTCCCGGTGGGTGATTTTGCCAGCTACCTGGTTGAATGTGAACGGCACTTTGTCATCCCCGATCCGGAGAAGCGCAAGGAGATCATCCGTCGTGAAACGCACCGCGTCGCCGCAGCCGCCGGTGGCCACCTGTTGCCCGACGAAGAGTTATTGGAGCAGGTCACCTACCTGGTCGAATATCCGAGCGCCGTCCATGGCACCTTTTCTCCCGAATTCCTGAAGGTCCCCAAAGAGGTGCTGATCACCTCTATGCGAAGCCATCAGCGTTATTTTTCGATTGTTGACGCCGACGGAGGATTGCTCCCCGGCTTTATAACCATCAATAACACCCTGACCGAAGACCCTTCGGTCGTCGTCAAAGGGAACGAGCGTGTTCTGAGGGCCCGTCTCTCCGATGCCCGCTTTTTCTTCGAGGAAGATCAAAAGGTTCGCCTCGATGATCGGGTAGAGTCGCTCAAAAAGGTTGTCTACCAGCAAAAGCTGGGGACATCCTTTGAAAAGATGGAGCGTTTCAGGTCACTGGCTGAGGGGCTGGCCGAAGGTCTCAACCCGGCCGTAAAGGCGCAGACATCGCGGTCGGCCTGGCTCTGCAAGGCCGACCTGGTTTCCGCAATGGTGTGTGAATTCCCCGAAGTCCAGGGGATCATGGGACGTGAATACGCCCTGCTGGAAGGCGAGACAACCGAGGTTGCGAAGGCCATCGCCGAACATTACCTGCCGACGCAGGCGGGGGGAGAACTCCCCGCATCAGACAGTGGCGCCTTTGTATCTATCGCCGACAAGCTGGATACGATCTGCGGCTGCTTCGGAGTCGGGCTGATCCCGACCGGCGCCGCCGACCCGTATGCACTCCGGCGTGCAACCATCGGCATCATCGCCATCATTCTCGACAAGGGATACCGCCTGTCATTGAGCAGATTGATTGACAACTCCCTAAACCTTCTGGCCGCCAAATTAACCCGTCCAAAAGAGCAGGTAGCCGGTGATGTACTGGATTTTTTCCGGGCCCGCTTTATCAACCTGCTGGGAAGCTCGTTTGCCACAGATGTGGTTGATGCCGCCATCGCTGCCGGATTCGATGACCTTGTTGATGTCAAGGCCCGCATTGTCGCATTGGCAGAGTTTAAAACCCACCCGGACTTTGAGCCGCTGACCGTGGCATTCAAACGTGTCGGCAACATCATCAAGGAGGGTATTGATGCACCTGTTGATCCGAGTCTCTTCCAGGATGATGCCGAGGGAGGTTTGCACGAAGCGATTCGGTCGGTAAAGAGTTCGGCTGATGGCTTGATTCTGACCGGAGCCTGGCTGGATGCTCTGACCGTAATTGCCACACTGCGCGGGCCGGTAGACCTTTTCTTTGACAAGGTCATGGTCATGGCCGACGATCCTCGGGTACGATCAAACCGCCTGGCGCTCCTGACCACGATAGCCCGTTTGTTTAGCAAAATTGCCGATTTTTCACGTATTGCGTAAATTATCCCGGAACAGCATCGTCCAATAAAAGGGAGTAAACACATGTCATTTACCGTTCGTATTATCATCGGCAACGCTCTGGGAATCATCCTGACTGTGGCAGCCATGGTACTCTTAAACTCCAAGGGTAACCTGCTCGTTTCAATTGCGATAGGAGCTGTGTTTTTGATTGTCATGTCGATCATACTCGGCCTGCTGAGCAGCAGCGCTTTCAAGCCTTTGGCCGGCATTGTGGCGGCGCTTGAAAAGGCGGCCGCCGGCGACCTGTCTGTCAGGGCCGACATAACCGGTGGGGGTGAATTTGCACGGTTGGCCACCGCATTCAATACCATGATGACCGATATGAACAAGGCCATGCGCCAGTTCTTTTCTGTCGCAGACACGGTGCGCGATTCAGTCGTGATGGTTCGCGCCACAACCGATGCCATGGCCTCTGCAGCTGAAGATGTTGCCATTCAGGCAAGTACCATCGCCACTGCCAGTGAGGAGATGTCAGCCACTTCCGGTGACATCGCCCGCAACTGCCTGTATGCCGCCGAGAGCGCCCATAAGGCAACCGAGCAGACCCATAGCGGTTCCCAACTTGTCCAAAGCAGTTCCCGCCTGATGGAAAATATCGCACAGCGGGTAAACGTGTCATCGCAAACGGTTGAAGGGCTCGGACAGCGTTCGGATCAGATCGGTGCGATCGTTAACACTATTCAGGACATTGCTGATCAAACCAATCTTCTGGCTCTGAACGCTGCCATCGAGGCGGCTCGGGCCGGCGAACAGGGACGCGGCTTTGCGGTCGTTGCCGATGAGGTCCGGGCTCTGGCAGAGCGC
>JBAYTT010000298.1:0-2737 GCA_041675485.1 Pelobacteraceae bacterium
GCGGTTTTTAGCCGACCGGTGCAGCGCTTAGTTATGCCAACTCAACTTTGAGGCTTTTTCCGAGGGCAAGGGCCGCTCTTTCAAGGGTTTGGAGGGTTACAGAAACATTGGCGGGATCAAGGAGCCTATCCAATGCAGTGCGACTGGTGTGCATCTTCTCGGCCATTGCGGTTTTTGAAAGATTCGCTTGTTTCATTTCCTGTTCAATCTGGAATGCAATAACCCGTTTGATTGCTGCCGCTTCTGCCTCTGCACGCAGACCTTCTTCTTCAAGAAAATCGTCGAAGTTTGATCCTAAATGTTCGTTTTTCATTTTGAGCCTCTTTTGTAGGTGCCAAGACGGTTTAATGCCGTCTTGAGTTCGTTTTGTGGGGTCTTTTGTGATTTTTTTATGAATCCATGAAGTAAAATCATGTACTCGCTGTCAACAGTAAAGAAAACTCGTGCAATGGCGTCAGTCAACCTCGTTCGAACTTCCCACAAGTCCTTGTCGATTTTTTTGATGAGCGGCATTCCCAAAGCCCAGCCAAACTGGGCCGTCTTGATGTCTTCGCCGATTTGACGCTTGTCATCACGATGCAAATCCTTCAACCAGTCCCGAACCGGCTCATTGCCGGCTTCGGATTGATAAAATACGACTTTAAGGACAAAAGAGATATCAGTCAGTTGTGGCCCATTGTACCATTATTGGTACACATGTCAATTGCTGTTTTCATGTTTCCTCAAGCTCCCCTTTTGTTGACAATAAAGGCTTAACCGCCGGATCGCTTCATCTATCTTAAGTCCTCGGGACTACTGAGGGAACGGACGTAGTTGAACAATCAATTAGCTGGCGAGTTAGTCAACTAATCAACTACGTCCCCCATAGCTTTCTCTAAACAAAACAAGCACCTACAATTAACTTGTAAGTGCCTGTTTATAGCGGAATAACCGGTATCTAACCTGTGACATCCAGTTTGTAAGTATGACCGTCATTGTATCTGAATAGATCAAATACGGTCATGATGCGTTTTAGGATACGGGTTACAAACATTTTCGTAATTATTTGCTTTAGCACCGCAATCGCCGCATACAACAGTTGGATTGTCGCTGAGGCTTTTGATGCATTCATCATTTTTTTCTTCTTTAAGAGCACACATATGCATTTTGTGTTGTTCTATATTGCAGGCCATGACGTCCTCCAATCGTTTTTCTTTATCATATTTAGATCCTTCTGATTGAATTATAACAGAATCCCTGGCAAAAAGGTCAAGAACGGTACGTAACCGGGTAGGTCAGGAGCCTTTCGGCTCCTTTCCCCCCTCAGAACCGTACGTGACAGTTTCCCGTCATACGGCTCAAGCACTCCAAAGTAATCTCCCTGTCGGGATACCCGGCAGTCTGCTTCTTCCTCGATTGTTGCCCCATCACGCCGTTGCTAGTGCGGCGCGCCCCATGTACCGACGTTGTTGCTCGGCTCTTCTTCTCGCAAAGTATTCAGCGTACTCCGGATCGAAGGGATTGGCTTCACTTCTCACTTTAGCATGACGCTTGATGTGAATCTGTGTTGCCCGGATGAGTTCTATCCGGCGTTTACCTTCCGGGGTCTTCTCAACCGTGGTGAAGGTCCAGGCTTTTGGGCCGCTGAGCCAATACGTGTACATCAGCCACCTTTTGCCTTTATGCGGATGCCTTTTCTTTACCCAATCCCACAGGTGGCGGAAAATGCGGTTGTCCACTGTTCTGAAGGTGTCGCACGCGACAATATGCCGATGATAGTTGGCCCACCCTCTGATAATCGCATTGAGGGTGCGGATCATATCGCCGGTTTTCTTAGCCGTAAATTTCCGGATCGTTTCCCGAACCTTGGCCATGAACGAATTAACATTGTCCATGGCTGGTTTTATAAGCAGCTTACCCTTGTATTTGCGCGGGTTCTGCCCCAAGAAATTAAATCCGTCCTCTATCCGCGTAATCCGGGTTTTCTCCGGGGAAAGGGTCAAGCCCCGATCCTTGAGGAACTTTTCTACAGCCGGTTTGATCGTATCTTCGAGAAGTTCCTTCGTTTTCCCGGTGATGACAAAGTCGTCGGCGTAGCGGATCACGTTGACCTTGGTACGGCGGGGAGTGACAGCCTTGACCACCGCCTCCAATCCGTCCAGAGTCATGTTGGCCAAGAGCGGGGAAATAATGCCCCCTTGCGGGGTTCCCGCCTTGGTCGGGTAGAGGTTGCCCCCTTCAAAGTACCCTGCGTTCAGCCACTGGCGGAGCATGAAACTATCCATGGGGATATGCTTCAGTAGCCACTCATGACTGATTTCGTCGAAACATGCTTTGATGTCCCCCTCAAGTATCCATTGCGGCGAGTACCTTCTTACCAGGCTGTTGTAACATTGCCCGATATTCGCTTCTTCCAGCCTCTTACTCCCGCACTTCCGACAATGTGCCTTGCGGTTTCACCTGCCCCAATGTTCCGGGGCGGAAATACGGGGTTTCCACGTTCCACGTTTCAGACAATTGCATGGATGACTTAGGTCCGTCCTGTACGCCGGCAGCCCATTATCCCCGCAGGAGCACCGTTACATCTCCTGACCGGCTGCTTACCTTTTGGTCCAAGCCTATCAGCCTCATTTGGCTTGCGCGCTCATGACGGCGCGTGCGGACGTTCACATATGTTGACCATATCACCCGGAATCCTAGCCCTCACCCAGGTTGAGGCTTCCAGGAGGGCAGTCGCCTCGCGGCTTCCACCCCTCCC
>JBAYTT010000299.1:0-2558 GCA_041675485.1 Pelobacteraceae bacterium
AGCATCTTTCCTTCGGCTAATGAGGACCCGGTTGCCGCAACTGGATTACTCAACACGGTATCCGGCGCAACAATCTCCGTTCCGGTTACCGGCACGGAGCCGGCAGGGGGCAATAATGCAGGGGTTCGATACGGTTTTGGAGAAGGTTGGGCATCCATCCAGATCGCTGCCATCAGCAGCGGGGTGACAGCGACAATGATCGTCCGTGAAATGCGCTGAATGCCAAACATGGCGACTGAAACGCAGAGTGCCCCGATTGCGTACAGCATGACGAGAATGTTCAGCGCAAAAATAACGAGTGAGCTCAGCGTGATGCCTGCATTTCTGTTGTTATTGGCATATGCCCTGCGAATCGCTGAATTGCTCGTAGACAGGAAAGACCTTTTCATGGCAACTCCCCCTTGATAACCCGGATGGCCCCCGCCTGTTTCATAATATCCGTTGCCCGCTCTTGCTGCTCCCCGGCAGAGAGAACCGCTATCTCGCCGACGCATTCATCAGGCAGGGCTCCTGGCAGGCACGCCACGGCCTCTCCGCCGGGGTGAATAGTGAGGCAGATGCTGATACAGCCGTCGGCGATGGCCGGATCGTAAAGACGCGTTTTCAGCGCCGGCAGCCCCATCTCCAGAAACATCCCCGCCATCGTGGCCATGATGGCAAAAAGCATGGTTACCTCAAACGTGACGATGGCGGCCGGGTAGAGGGCGATGATCGGCTTGTCACCGGTCTGCACCGGATAGAGCCAGGCAGTGCCGGCCGCCAGCCCGAAACCGGCGACTATTCCGGCGCAGCCTCCGGCCAGGGTCAACCAGTGGAACCAGGAACGTTTTTCATTTTTTACCAACACCCCGGCAGGATAGGGAACCGAACTTAGCGAGTCGATTTGTGCCTCGGTAAACCCAGCCCGGACCAGCTGCTGTACTGCCGCGGAAGCAGCCTCCAGATTGGTGAAAATCCCCAGGGTTTCCATTTACTCCTCCTCCCCGGCAATTGACGTCAACCTGGTGCGCCCCATCTCCGCCTCGGCCTTGCGAACGTCCAGCTCACGTACGTCGGTGAGCGCCACGATCGGAAAAAATTTGGCGAACAGGGTGTACAGCAGGACAAACCCCGCCAGGGCTGCCATATTTACCGAAATCTCTACCCATGAAGGAGAATAGCTTCCCCACCCGAACGGCATGTTCTTGTGGGATAGTGACGGCACTATGATCAGGAAGCGCTCGATGAACATGCCAACGTTAACCAGCAGCGAGACCACCAGCATTACCCCGATCGAACGCCTCAGGCGCTTGAAGCACATGGCAATGATCGGCACAACCGAGTTGCCCAGCAGCATGAGCAGCAGCGGGAAAGTGTATCTGCCGGACATGAAACTGAAGACCTCCCATTCGATAGGTTCATGGGCGTACCAGGTGGTCTGCACCTCGACGAAATAGGCGTAGGACCAGAGCAGTGAGATCACCAGCAGCAGCTTGCCCATGTTATCGAAGTGAAGCGGCATCAGGTAGTTCTCCAGGTGGAATGCCTTGCGGATGATGACCATCAGGGTGATCACTGCCGCTACGCCTGAGAGGATGGCGCCGATCACAAAGTAGGGGGGGAAGATGGTACTGTGCCACCCCGGCACCACGGTAACGGCAAAATCCCAGGCCACAATGGAGTGCACCGAGACTGCCACCGGGATGATCAGGGCCGCCATCAAAGTCGAGGCTTTGTGGTACACCGACCATTCGCGGGACGTGCCGCGCCACCCCATGGCCAGGACCGCATACACCTTGTGCCGCCAGCCGGCCGAACGGTCGCGCACCACGGCAAGATCCGGGAGAAGCCCCAGGTAGAGGAACAGGGTGCTGCCGATGATGTAGGCAGTGATTGCGGTCATGTCCCACACCAGCGCCGAACGGAAGTTGGGCCATAAGCCGCGCTGGTTGGGATAGGGGATCAGGTAGTAGAAGATCCAGTTGCGACCCAGGTGGATCAGCGGAAACATGCCGGCCACGGTGATGCAGAATACGGTCATGGCCTCGGCGGAGCGCAGGATCGGGCGACGCCAGTTGGCCCGGGAGAGTCGCAGGATCGAGGAGACCATGGTGCCGGAGTGGGACAGGCCGACCCAGAAGACGAAGCCGACAATATAGATTCCCCACATCACCGGGCGATCAAGTCCTGTCACGTACATACCGTGGGACATCTGCCAGGTAAAGGCCACCACCCCCCAAGCCACGACAAGCCCCAGGCAGAAAACCAGCAGGTACCAGCGCCGGGTTGGCGGATGCAGGGAAGAGAGCAGCTCGTCGTTGATTTTATTAGTTTTTAGAGTTTCATGAGTTACTTGAACTTTATTGAACTCTTTGAACTCTTGTAACTCAGGTAACTGTTTATCAGACATGTTCGCGCCCCCCTCCCTTGAGATAGATGACCGAGGGGTGCGTGCCGAGATTCTCCAGCAGCTTGAACCGGCGCGGGCTGCGGGAGAGGATGCTCACCCGGCTGCGCGGATCGGCCAGGTTGCCGAAAACCATGGCCTCGCTCGGACAGGTCTGGGCGCAGGCCGGCTG
>JBAYTT010000300.1:0-2521 GCA_041675485.1 Pelobacteraceae bacterium
AAAATTCCTGAGGGGGTTAGGCCTGGTGTATATTGAACACCAGGCCCGCATTTGACACAGCGCAACAGTTGCGGCTCTGGCAGAGTCGTTCGGACGCGGTGCAATGACGAACCACTGGATTGATGTAAAGAACGCTGATGTAATTCTTATCATGGGGGCGAACCCCGCTGAAAACCACCCGATTTCCTTCCGCTGGATCATGAAGGCGAAGGACGCCGGGGCAAAGGTAATTGTAGTTGATCCCCGCTTTACGCGTAGCGCTTCAAAAGCAGACGTGTACGCTTCTCTCCGCTCGGGAACCGATATCGCCTTCCTGGGGGGGATGATCAATTACATTGTCCAGAACAAACTCCACTTTGAAGAGTATGTAAAAAATTATACCAACGCAGCGTATCTCGTGAATGCCGCCTTCAAAATGCCGGGCGACCTGGCAGGTCTGTTCTCAGGTTATGACGCCAAGAAGCGCAGTTACGATGTCAAGGCCTGGTCGTTCCAGAAGAACGCCGATGACAGCGTCAAAAAGGATCCGACGCTTCAGGATCCCAATTGCGTTTTCCAGCTGATGAAGAAGCATTATTCCCGCTATACGCCGGAACTGGTCAGCAGAATCACCGGCACGCCAACGGATAAACTGCTGGAAGTCTACAAGTTGTACGCCTCCACCGGTAAACCGGACAAGGCGGGCACGGAATTGTATGCCATGGGGTGGACCCAGCACACAGTCGGCACCCAGAACATCCGCGCCATGTCCATTATCCAGCTTCTGCTTGGCAATATCGGCATTGCCGGCGGCGGCATCAACGCGTTGCGCGGAGAGGGAAATGTTCAAGGCTCTACCGACCAGGGACTGCTGTTCCACATCCTGCCCGGTTATCTCCCCGTCCCTTCAGGTGATTTGAAGGATACGGCGGCCTATATTGAAAAATACACCCCGAAAACCAAGGATCCCCAAAGCGCCAACTGGTGGGGGAACCGCAACAAATACCTGATCAGCTACCTCAAGGCGATTTATGGCGCCAAGGCGACCAAGGAGAACGATTACGGCTACAACTGGCTGCCCAAGCTTGATCCGGGGATGAACGGGTCGTGGCTGATGATCTTTGACAATATGATCAAAGGGAAGTTCAAGGGTTTCTTTGCCTGGGGCCAGAATCCCGCCTGTTCCGGAACCAATACCACCAAGGTGCGCAATGCTCTTGCCAAGCTGGATTGGATGGTAGCGGTCAACCTGTTTGACAATGAAACCGCTTCCTTCTGGAAAGGACCGGGCGTTGATTCCGCATCGGTCAAGACGGAAGTATTTCTTCTCCCCGCTGCCGCTTCTTTTGAAAAAGAGGGGAGTATTTCCAATTCCGGGCGCTGGGCGCAGTGGCGCTATAAAGCGGTGAGCCCGCTCGGCCAGAGTAAACCGGATGCCGAAATCATCCATGAGCTGTACCAGAAGCTGAAGGAGATGTATGCCAAGGAGGGTGGGGCGCTGCCGGAGCAGCTGACCAACCTTACCTGGAACTACGGCTTTAAACGGGCTGACGGTACGATCAAAAGTGTCGATATTCACGCTGTTGCCAAGGAAATCAACGGCTATTTCCTTGAGGATGTGGAGGATAAACCGAAACTGAAACCAGGCGAGAAAGCTCCGCCGCCCCCCCCACCAGGTACGCCGAAAAAGATGCTCGGTAAAAAGGGAGAGTTGACCGGCGGTTTTGCCCAGCTGCAGGCTGACGGCAGCACCTCGTGCGGCAACTGGATCTACAGCCAGAGTTACAACGAAAAAGGGAACATGATGGCCCGCCGGGGCAAGAAAGATCCAACCGGGCTTGGCATGTTTCCGGAGTGGAGCTGGTGCTGGCCGGTCAACCGGCGCATCATCTATAACCGCGCTTCCTGCGACGTTAACGGCAAGCCGTTTAACCTGAAAAAAGCTGTTGTGTACTGGAATCCGAACGCGCCGCTGCCGAACGGCAAAACAGGCGCCTGGGTGGGGGACGTGCCGGATGGTCCATGGCCGCCGATGGCAGATGAAAAAGAGGGTAAAAAGCCTTTTATCATGCGTGCCGACGGGGTTGCCGCGATTTTTGGCCCCGGCATGAAGGATGGGCCTTTCCCGGAGCATTACGAACCGGTGGAATCACCGCTTCCGGAAAACCTCATGTCCAAACAGATGAACAACCCGGCCAGCAAGATTTTCAAAGATGCCGCCATCAAAGAGGATGTGCTGGCTACCAACGACAGCCGTTTCCCGTATGTCGCTACGACCTACCGCGTCACCGAGCATTGGCAAACCGGCGTCATGACCCGCAACACCCCCTGGCTGCTGGAACTCCAGCCACGTCAGTTCTGTGAATTAAGTGTAGAGCTGGCCAAGGAGAAGAACATCAGCAACGGCGATACGGTCGAAATATCATCGGCGCGCGGCAAGATCGAGGCGGTGGCAATGGTCACGTCGCGTATAAAACCGTTCAAGATCGGCGATAAAATCGTGCATCAAGTCGGCATGCCCTGGTGCTTCGGCTGGCACACC
>JBAYTT010000301.1:0-2519 GCA_041675485.1 Pelobacteraceae bacterium
AGGGATTTCTCGTGGACACGTCGCGCTGCATCGGCTGCCGTTCCTGTCAGGTGGCCTGCAAGCAGTGGAACAAGCTGGAGGCTGACAAAACCTCCAACAAGGGAACGTTTGAAAATCCGCGGGATCTGACTCCGGCGCTGTTCAACCGCATCCGGTTCGTTGAAAGCGAAACATCCGGTGCTGTTTCCTGGCAGTTCCTCAACGAGCGCTGCATGCAGTGCGGCGACGCCGGCTGCATGAAGGTCTGCCCGTCTCCCGGCGCCCTCTACCGCACCAAGGACGGCATCGTTGCCTACAACAAGGAAAAGTGCATTTCCTGCAAATACTGCGTGTCAGCCTGTCCCTTCAACGTCCCCCGCTATGACGCCAACGACAAGGTTTCCAAATGCAACCTCTGTCAGAGCCGCATCGAAGGGGGCATGACCCCGGCCTGCGCTAAAGCGTGCCCGACCGAGACGCTCAAATTCGGCAATCGCAGCCAGTTGATCGCCACGGCAACGGCAGCTAAAAAGACTCTCTATGGTGAAAACGACCTGCTGGGACTGGGGGTGGTATATGCCCTTGAGGGGCCGCCGGAGCAATACGGATTGCCCGCAAACCCGAGCATCCCGATGTCCATTTTCCTCTGGAAGGATGTGATCAAACCGCTCGGCATCCTCGGCTTCTGGGGGAGTATCGGCGCCATGCTGCTGCACTATGTAACCATCGGCCCGAAAAGAATCGACGATGACGAAACAGGGAGGGGTGACGGCCATGAGTAATTATATCGAGCGTTTCAGCACCAGCGAGCGTGTTCTGCACTGGATTGTCACGGCCAGCTTTTTTACTCTGCTCCTGTCAGGGCTTGGCCTGTATTCACGGCTCTTCAACGGCTATTTCAACTTTTTCGGTGGCGGCCAGAATGCCATCCTGGTGCACAAGATCGGCGGCGTCATTTTCTTCTTCAGCTCCGTCTACATGTACCTCAACCACAAGAAAGACGTTTCCACGTTTGACCAGGACGACAAGGAATGGGTTGATAAACGCGGGGGGTATCTTTCGCGGGATGCCAGCCACTTCAATATCGGCAAGTACAATCCGGGACAGAAGCTGTTTGCCCTCTACGTTGCCGGAGCCACCGCCGTCCTGGGAGTGACCGGTATTTTCATCTGGATGCCTGCGCTGTTCCCGCGCTGGATTGTCCAGGTTTCGCTCCTGACCCACGGCCTGATGTTTGTCGGATCGATCATGTTCGTGGTAGTACATGTTTACCTGGCAACCATCGGCAACCCCGGCACGATAGGCGCCATGCTCTACGGCGATGTCCGCAAAAACTGGGCAAAAAAGCATCACCCCAAGTGGTACAAGGAAACAACCGGCGAAAACCCGTAACCTCTTTTACCTCTGCTGCTGCACTTTTGATGAGGGCGGTCCGGATCAGGCCGCCCTCTGTTTCAATTCATGTTACTTGAGGAGACATTCATGCCAACAACTGAACAAAAAATCTCCGCGTTGCGGCAGGCAGCACAGTCATCTCCGGAATACGCCGAGATTGTTCCCCTGTTTATCGGCATTTATGAGTATCAGCGTGATCGGGAAACACTGACCGGAATTACGATTGAACCGGTGCATACCGACGCGAAAGAGAGGATCGATGAATCCTTCCCGCTGATAAACGTTTCCGATTTGAACGTTGACCGGAAGCAGAATGTCACGTTTCTACTTGGAATTATTGAGGTGTTATCCTTGAAAGGCCAGGAAAATGCCGAATTCCTCCAGAAGATCGGTACTGCACTGCGGGAAGGGGCCATCGATCCGGTCGCCCTGTACGGTGCCATTCTGGAACGGCGCCGGGCACCGATAAATGATATTTCAAACGAGTTGGCTGTACCCGCACCACTTGTAGAGTACATTTTCGAGATCCCGCTCAAGACGGCGCTGGAAAACTTCTCGGCCGGATACGGATCGGATGATTTTGCCGGATGGCAGGAAAGTTTCTGTCCGGTCTGCGGTTCCCGGGCAGGGATTGCCGAATTGTCCGGTGAAGAGGGGCGGCGCATGCTTTCCTGCTCCGCCTGTTCGTTTAACTGGCAGTTCAAACGCTTGACCTGTGCGTATTGCGGTTGTGATGACCCTGAAAAGCTTTCCTATTTTACCGCAGGTGATGGGTCAACGCGGGTTGATACCTGCAAGGCATGCAGCCGCTATATTAAAACGCGTGATTCTCGGAAAGGTGGCAGTGATGTGCCGCTGGAAGTTGAAGATCTTTTGACGATTCACCTGGATCTGCTGGCATCGCGTGAAGGGTTTGAACGCGGGAAATAGCACTCCGATAATTTTATAATCCATCGGCCGCTCTACAGCCGTACTTGACTTGCTAGCTTTAGAAGCGTACAAGAGACCTTGCTTGGTAAAAAAGGCTGCTCGCTGTTCTACATGGGTAACCCGAAATTAAGTTTTCCGCCAATCAGATAAATCATGGCGATGAGATTCCTATTTGTGCGGTACCCTCTTGCTCTGGCTTTGGCTGATTGCACCAG